>DATAQP010000397.1:0-3828 GCA_036264595.1 Allostellaceae bacterium | reverse complement strand
GGATGAGCGCGCCACCTTTGACGAGTTCAAGGGGCTGGTGTCGAAATATCTCGTGACCAACGACCAGATTCAGGACTGGGCGAAGGCCAGCACGCAGACCGCCGCATCGACGATCTCGCGCAAGGACGGCGCCATCGCCCTCGACATGGTGGTCGCGCCGCTCAACGAAATCTCCCGGACCATCGAGGAGCGGATCGAGGCGTCGGAGGTCGGCGCCGAGGCGCGGATCGCCTTTCTCGCCGGCAAGATGATGCGGCAATTGCGCGACGTCCAGCGGCTGGAGCGCGAGATCATCGATCCTGCCGTCGACGAGGCGTCGGCAGAGCGGAAGACCGACCAGATCGACGCCATCCGAGCGCAGATCGACGGCGACCGGGCAACTCTCGGGACGCTCATAACCTCGCCGCAGCAGCGCTCCAACCTGGAGAATTTCGACGACGCCTTCAAGGACTGGGCGCCACTTCATCAGAAGACTCGCGATCTCGGACTGCAGAAGACCAACGCCAAGGCGGCCGTGCTTTCGGCAGGAGAGGCCCAGCAGTTGCGCAGCGACGCCGCCGCGCACGCGGCGGCGATCGTGCAGGCCAATGTCGCCTTCATGAAGGGCGAGAGCGAGCGGTCGCAGGACGAATACGTCAAGGCCTGGTGGCTCGTTGTCGTCTCGACGGCGATTGGGCTGTTCACGGCGGCCTTGGTGTCGTGGCTCGTCGTCACGCGCGGCGTGACGAAGCCGCTCGCCGCGATCACCGCGACGCTTGGACAGCTAGCCGACGGCGACACGGCGATCGAGGTTCCCGGCGCGAGCCGCGGCGACGAGATCGGCGCGATGGCGCGCGCGGTCGTCGTGCTCAAGGACAACGCCATCGAGGCGAACCGCGTCGCCACGCAGCGCGCCGAGGACCAGGCCGCCCGCGAGCGCCGCGGCCAGATCCGCGAGGGGCTGAGCGGCAACTTCCAGCGGAAGATCGAGGGCATCGTCGGCGCGGTGTCGGCGGCCTCGTCGCAGCTCAAGGCCACGGCGCTTAAGTTGACCGGCACGGCCGAGGCGACCAATCTCAAGGCGACGCACAGCGCGACCGCTTCCGAGCAGGCTTCGGCCAATGTGCAGACCGTCGCGGCGGCGACCGAGGAATTGTCGAGCACAGTCGCCGAGATCGGCCGTCAGGCGGCTCAGTCGTCGCAGATCGCCCAGCAGGCGGTCAGCCAGGCCGAGCGCACCAACACGACCGTCGAGGGGCTGGTCGAGGCGGCGCAGCGCATCGGACAGGTGGTGCAGCTGATCAGCGATATCGCCAGCCAGACCAACCTGCTGGCGCTCAACGCCACGATCGAGGCGGCGCGCGCCGGCGACGCCGGCAAGGGCTTCGCGGTAGTGGCGAGCGAGGTCAAATCGCTCGCCAACCAGACTGCCAAGGCGACCGACGAGATCTCGCAGCAAATCGCCGCCATCCGCTCGGTCACCACCGACGCCGCCAGCGCGATCCAGGAGATCGGCGGCACGATCGGCCGCATCAACGAGATCGCCACGTCGATCGCCGGGGCTGTCGAGCAGCAGCAGGCTGCGACGATGGAGATCGCCCGCAACGTGCAGCAAGCCGCGCTCGGAACTCGGGAGGTCTCGAGCAATATCGGCACGGTGAGCGAGGCGGCAGGGGACACCGGTACGGCGGCGCATCTTGTCCTCGCATCGTCGGAGGAGCTGTCGCAGCAATCAGAGGCGCTGCGCGGGGAGGTCGAGACCTATCTGAGCGATGTCCGCGCCGCGTAAAGCGCCCTGCGAATTGGGAATCGCGGCGAAGCGGCTCGCCGTCTAGAGTCGCGCGAGGAAGCGCAGCGCGCAGCGATCGTGCCAGGCAGACGCCTCGCCCTTCTCATGAAAGCCGACATGGCCGCCGCGCCGCGGCAGCAGCGCCGTGATGTGGCGGTTCGCCTGCCAGTCGCGCGCGAGATAAGACGCGGCCGGGATCCACGGATCGTCGAGCGCATGGATGACGAGGGTCGGCGTCGCAATCGCGTCGAGATAGCGCCCCGACGAGCAGCGCGCATAGTAATCGGCCGCGCCGGCGAAGCCGTTGCGCGGCGCGACGAAGCGATCGTCGAAGGCGACGATATCGGGCGCGCCGACGATAGCCGCACGCTCGCCGGCGCTCAGCGCGGCGGAAGGCGCCAGACTCTCCACCTTCATGTTGCCGAGGATGATGCGGTGATAGAAGGCGTTACGCCGCGCCATCAGGCGTCGCGCCCCGGCGGCGAGGTCGAGCGGGGTCGAGACGGTGACGGCGCCGCGCAGCCGCCTGTCGCCGCCCTCGCCGAGGAATTTCAGCAGTAGATTGCCGCCGAGCGAGAAGCCGATCGCCGCGATGCCGTTTCGCGTCAGCCTCGCGGGCAGCGCCGCCAGCGCGTCGGCGAGATCCTCGGTCCGCCCGGCATGGTATTGCAGCCGACAGAGCGGCCGTGCCGGACCGGCACCGCGCAGGTTGAGACGCAGCACGGGGTGGGAGGCGGCCAGAGCCGCGGCGGCACTCGCCCGGATATAGGGGCTCGCCTCGGTCCCGGTGAGGCCGTGAATGAGAACGACCAGGGGGCGCGCGGTCGGGGCGGCCGGCGCGTGGAACATCGCGACAAGCCGGTCGCCGCTGCCGTCGCGCAACGCCAGCTCGAGGCGCTCACCGGGAAAGCCGCCGAGCCTGTCCGCCCGGCCCAGCACATAGTTGCGCAGCGTCTGCAGATCGCCGCCCCACCACGGCGCACGCGGCGCGAAGGCGGGGAAATCGTTGTCCGCGATTCTATTCAAGCTTCACCCAAGTCAGCTCGTGCTTGTTGCAGGAGAGATGCATGAGGCGCGAATTGGGAATCGCGGCGAAGCGGCGCGCCGTCTCGTGGTCGGTCGCGCCCTGGAATTTGAGCGTGCAGAGGAACCGTCGACAGGTGCCCGCCGCAAGCCAGGCCTCGATCAGCCGGTAGAGCCGCGCCGGGTAGCAGACGACGTCCGAGAACAGCCAATCGACCGGCCCGAGCGCATCCGGATCGAGGGCGAAAGCGCTCATCTGGCGATACTCGAGCCCGGGCAGCGCTGCGATGCGCGGGTCGAGCGGCGCTTTGTCGACGGCGACGACCCGCGCACCCGTCTGCTGCAGGACCCAGCTCCATCCGCCGGGGCTGGCGCCGAGATCGAGGCAGAGATCGCCGGGGCCGGGACGTGCGCCGACCACGGTCAACGCCTCCCAGAGCTTGAGATAGGCGCGGCTGGGCGGCGCCTCGCGATCCTCGATGAAATGCACCTCGCCGTTCGGAAAGGGGCTGCTGCAGCGCGATGCTGCCAGCACGGTCTGCGGATCGAGGAGGGCCCAAGCGCCGAGCGGCGCGCTCGGCGCCGGCTCGGCGAAGCGCAGCGCTTTGGCCAAGACCTTGGGCAGCTTCTCGGCGATCAGCGCGGCACGGCGGTGGAAATCCCAGGAATAGAGCGCCCAGTTGCGCTGAATGGCGCGCAGCTGGCGCGCCGCGTCACCGATCGAGGCGATGGCGAGACGACGCGGCGTGTGCCAGATGTTCTGCGCCCAGGCGGCCGGTCGCGGCGCGCCGGCGGCGAGGACGAGGCGGCCATGGACGACGTCGACGGGACCGAGCTCGAAGAGCAGCTCGTCGAGGAAGCCGTCCGCAGCGAGATAGGCGGTGGAGTCCGCCTCAGCCGGCGGCAAGGAATTCCTCGATCACCGCGATCTGGTCTGCCGCCATCAGCGCCGGCGCGTGACCGATGCCGGGAAACTCGACGAGCCGCGCGCGCGGTCCGCGCGCCGTCATCGCCGCCGCGTCGGCGCTGCGCAGCAG
>DATAQP010000348.1:0-8320 GCA_036264595.1 Allostellaceae bacterium | reverse complement strand
GTTAACTGCAATGCGAGACTCGGCGCTTGCGATTTTCCAGCCAATGGAAATGCGGGCGAAGCTCTTGACCGACCGGGCGCAACGCCTCGTCAAATCGCTCGTCCGAGCACTTGAACAACCAGATCTTCTTGCACTCTCGCTTCTTAGTGCGAGTTATGAGACGGGGAAGAACGGGCTCATCGCGTTTGGACGCGCGGTGCACCCGTTGGTCAGTGTCGCGGCGGGAGTCGGGGTCGCCTCCACGGTGCTTGGATATCCACCGGACGCCGAGGTGCTGCAAGTGGCTGTGGCTTACCTTCGGGAAAACGCGAGGCAGATAATTGCGTTCGCAGCGCACGATCAGCAACTCCGCTCCTGGCTCACTTGGCTAACTTCGGAGCTTGCAAAGCTCCACCGAGAAGACCGGGCGCCACCGAAAAATAAACAGAACCTGCTGGTGTCACCCAAGCCGGAACGTGCATTGCCAGAATACACGCAAAATCCCGCCCTTCTTAGGTCAATTAGTGATTCGTATAGAAAACACATCCGCCACGAGCTGGAAGCTGTCAGGGCTATTCAAAGGCTAACGGAAAGAACTGCGCAGGCAGGCGTGAAGATTCGAATCGCTGAGACCAGCTTTCGTTTTCACGATGATCGCCTTATTCTGCCGATTGACCGCGAATTCTGGACGTTCTACGCAGATGGGACAGTCGAGCCTGGATCTCATGAGCCATAGAGGCCTGAGGATTGCAGCGGAACGCCGCGAGTGTAGATGCGCCCGCGCTACTCGTGCAGTGTTGGCTGCTGGCCAAAACAGCAAGCTGCCAGCAGCGAGCAGCGGCTTTAGATCGTCGGCATCGACGTTCTCGATCACACCGTTGGCGTCTGAGCTATACCGCTTCCCCCGGCTCGGCGCGTAGTGCATGTGCGGCCCAGGCGCACGTAACGTGACGTGGGGCCGAGAGGGACTCTGGGCGATGGTCTGCGACTCAGGCGCGGGGGCGATCTTCGGCCGCTCGATCTCGCCGCGCATCATCGCCCAATCCCTTTCGATGAATTCCAGCCACGCCTCCTCACTCTCGCCCAGAAGCAACTCGCTCAGCGCAAAAACAAGCGCATCGGTTCTGTCCGGGCTGTAACCCTGCTTGGCGCGGTCGAAATCATTCTTGAATTCGCACATTTGGGTTTCCAACTCGGGTAGGACGCCGATGTGGTGCACCCTCGATTGTTCGTATAGCCCACCGATCTCTGGGTGCGCTATCGCGCCTGGAAGAGCCCGGAGGAGAGCGATGACGAGTAGGCGCTCGCTCGCCTATTGCATTTCAGAAAGAGCCACTCTCCCCAAGTTCGGCCTCGGCCTCGATCTCCACGTCGTAGTCGCCGACGAGGCCGGCGACCGCAACCAGCGTGTTCGCCGGCCGCACGTCGCCGAAGTAACGGCCGTGAACGCGCGACACCTTCTCCCAATCATTGGCGTCGCGCAGATAGATCCGCGTGCGGATGACGTCGCTGAGCGTGCCGCCGAGCGCGCCGATGCTGGCCGCGATCTTGTCGAGGATATAGACGGTCTGGCCGTGGACGTCGCCCTTGCATACCACCTCGCCGCTGCCATGGGTCGCCGTCGTGCCGCAGACCAGGATGCGCTTGCCGCTGCGGATTGCGCGGCTGTATCCGGCGATCGGCTCCCACACGCTGCCGGAATCGACGCGCAGACGATCGGGACGGCCGGGCACGGCAACCGCCCGGTAGATCGTCGGAAAGCTGCTGAGATGGTGGCTGAGATCGCCCGATGCGGTGAGGAAGGGCGGACGGCGATACTCGTCGCCGCAATCGCCCGGGATGGTGCCGGCTCCTTCCAGCGCCGCGTCGATCGCCCGGTGGTCGGCGGCGTCGAGGGCGAAGTTGCAGACCCGTAGATTGTCCGCTCGGTGCTCGCGCTCGCCGAGCCGTGCGCCGACGATGATGGCGGCGACCGCCTTCTGTTCCAGGACCCAGCGGGTCGCGGCATTGGCGACCGAGACCCCGTGCTTCGCCGCGATCTGCGCCAGCGCCGCCAGGAGCTTCTGGAGCACCGTCCAGCCGCCCAGTACGTCGATGAAGCGCTTGTACTTCATATGGCTCCAGTCGGCGATCTCGGTTGTGGTCGGCTCCGGCGCGCCGACCCAGCGTTCGGTGAGGAAGCCGCCGCCGAGCGTGCCGTAGGCAAGCAGCTTGACGCCGTGCTCGAGGCAGAAGCGGCTCATCTCCTGCGCCGCCCGGCGATCGAGCAGCGAGAAGCACACCTGGTTCGATGCGATCTCGATGCCGTGCTTCACGAGCACACGCAGATGATCGGTGTTGAAATTGGTGACTCCGAGATGGGCGATCTTGCCCTCGCGCCGCATTTCCGCGAGCTCCTTCATGGCGTCGAGGTAGCCGGGATGTTCGAAGGTCCACCAATGAAATTGCAGGAGATCGACCCGCGAGACGCCGAGCCGATCGAGGCTGCGCTGCACCCCCTCGCGCACGACGGATGGCGTCATCTCGCCCGGCTCGGGGCACCATTTGGTGAAGATCTTCGGCGGCTTGTCCTCGGCGGCGCGCTGGAGGCAGCGTCCGGCGATCAGCTCCGCGCTGCCGTAATGGTCGGCCATGTCGAACGTATCGAACCCGGCCTCGGCATATTCGACCATCGCCGCCGCCGCCCGATCGAGATCGAGCGTCTTGCCGTCGCGCTCCATGTCGGCGACCTGCCACAGCCCGGTCACGATGCGGCTGATCTCGAGGCCTGAAGCGAGCAGGCAGCGGGTCGGGACCGAGGCTAAGCTGGACATGGTGCGGTTCCTTGTGAGTGGATGCGTCATGAATTCGCCGGTTCGTCTGCGGCCGGTGCCGCCGCGACACCGCCATTGCGCTCCGCCGTGATATGGCGCGAGACGATCGTCCGCTCGCCGATGAGGCCGCGCGGCCGGAGAACCAGCATGGCGGCGAGCAGCACGCCGATCAGCACGATCTGCAGCGCTGCGCCGCGCACCTGCAAATCGGCCGGCAGCAGCCCGCGCATGATGGTGCCGCTGGCGCTCCATGCGATCCAGACGACGAGGCTGCCGAGCACCGCGCCCCTGTTGTTGCCGCTGCCGCCGACGATCAGCATGGCCCAGGCCTGGAAGGTCAGGATGGGCAGGAACTCATCGGGTGCGATGAACCCGACGAAATGCGCCTCGGCGGCGCCGGCGAGGCCCATGATCGCCGAGCCCATGACGAAGGCCTCTAGGCGAAAGCGCCGCGGATCCTTGCCGAGCGCCGCGGCCGCCATCTCGTCCTCGCGGATCGCCTTGAGCGCGCGCCCCCAGGGCCCGTGCACCAGCCGCTCGAGTGCAACGAAGACGATGCCGACCAGCGCCACCATGAGCGCGAGATAGACCGTATCGTAGAGCGCCGGGCGATCACTGAGCGCGGCGAACGTGCGCGGGATGAAGGCGATGCCGAACGGTCCACCGGTTAGCCTCAGGGCGTTCTGCGCCACCGCGAGGAGCGAGGCCGCGATGCCGAAGGTGGTGATCGCGAGATAGTCACTGCGGAGCCGCAGTGTCGCGACGCCGACAATGGCCGCCGTCAGCGCGGCGGCAGCGGCGCCGCCGAGCCAGCCGATCGCGATGGGCACACCGAAGCCGCCGAGATGCTGTGCACTTTCCGGCGTCGTCAGGATCGCCGAGACATAGGCGCCGATTGCGACGAAACCGGCGACCCCGGCATTGAAGAGGCCGGTGAAGCCCCATTGCAGGTTGAGGCCGAGGCAGATCAGCGTGAAGCCGAGCGCCGTCACCAGGAAGAACACGGCATAGGTCGCAAGATCGAGCATCACGACCGGCCGCCGAACAAGCCGGTGGGTTTCACGATAAGGACCGCTAGCAACACCAAGAACGCCACCGCCGAACGGTATTCGCTGCCGACCAGCGGCCCCGACGCCGCTTGGGCGAGACCGATGACGAGGCCGCCGATGACGGCTCCGGGCGCGCTGCCGATGCCGCCGAGGATCACCGCGGCGAAGAGCGGCAGCAGCAGATCGAAGCCCATACCCGGGCTGAGTTGCACCGTGACGCCGACCAGCACGCCGGCGGCGGCGGCGAGCGCACCGCCGATCAACCAGACGTTGCGGACGACGCCGGCAATGTCGATGCCGGCGATCTGGGCGAGCTGCGGGTTCTCCGCCGTCGCCCGCATCGCGCGGCCGAGATGCGTGCGGCTCAGCAGCAGATGGACGCCGATGACGAGTGCCGCCGTCACTGCCAGCACGACAATCTGGTCGGGCGTCACGCGGAACGGGCCGAACGGCATCGCGATCTGCAGATCACGGCTGTAATAGGCGGGCTGCGGACCGAAGACGAACTGGATCAGGTTACGCAGTGCCAGCGAGGCGCCGAAGCTGGCGATGACCGGCGTCATCGTGCCGCCGCGCCGGCGCAGGCGGCTGAACAGGATCCAATCGAGCGCGAAAGCCAGCGCTCCGGTGAGCGCCATGGCGATGAGCGCCGCTGCCACCAGCGGCCAGCCGAATGACAACGCGCCTAGTGGCTCGGCAACGAGAATGCCGCTGACCAGCGCGGCGATCGGCAGCGCCAGATATGCCCCCCAGCTCATCAGCTCGCCATGAGCGAAATTGCCGAAGCCGAGAATGGCGTAGGTCAGGGTGAGCCCGATCGCTCCAAGCCCGATGGTCGATCCGAGCAGCACGCCGTCGAGCAGCAGCTGCGGGCTCATGCGGCGCTCACGCTTCGGCCGAGATAGAGCCGCGCCACGACTGGATCGTTCATCAGCTCCGCAGCCGTGCCCGCGTGCCGCTCGACGCCCTCGACCATGACATAACCGCGGTCCGCCACGGCGAGCGCCGCCCGGACGTTCTGCTCGACCATGATGACGGCGACGCCGCTGCGCCGGATGTCGTGGAGCTTGTCGAGCACGATCTGCACCATCTTCGGCGAGAGGCCGGCGGAGGGCTCGTCGAGCAGCAGCACCTTGGGCTCCGAGAGCAGCGCGCTGGCGATCGCCACCATCTGGCGTTGCCCGCCCGACAACGAGCCGTTGCGCGACGTGCGGTGGCGCGCGAGATCGGGAAACAGCGCGAAGACTGCTGCCAGCGCCGGCCGGCGCGTTGGACGCGCCAGCGACGCGGCGACGAGGCGCAGCTGCTCTTCGACGGTCATCGTCTGGAACACGTTGTCGGTCTGCGGCACGAAGCCGACGCCCGCGCCGATCATGCGATGTGCCGGCGTCGATGTGATCGGGCGCCCCTCGAGCAGCACGGTACCGGCCTCGACCGGCACGAGGCCGGCGATCGCCTTGATCAGCGTCGACTTGCCGGCGCCGTTGGGTCCGAGCACGACGACCAGCTCGCCGCGCGCGACGCGGATCGAGGCGCCGCGGACGATCGGCAGGCCGGGCTCGTAGCCGGCGACGAGGCCGTGCGTCTCGAGCACCGTCACGCGGCGCTCCCGAGGAACGCGTCGACGACGCGCGCATCCGCCAGGACCTCGTCCGGCGTGCCGTCGCGCAGCATGCCGCCCTGGGACATCACGATGACGCGGCGGCAAAGGCGCGCGACGAACTCCATGTTGTGCTCGATCACGAGGAAGCCGACGCCGCGCGCGTTGAGCGCAAGGATGCGGTCCGCGATGGTGTCGAGCAGCGCCGGCGCGACGCCCGCAGCCGGCTCGTCGAGCAGCATCAAGCGCGGCTCGGTCATGAGGCCGCGGGCAAGCTCAAGGAGCTTGCGCTGACCGCCGGAAAGCGTGCGTGCCGGGGCGCGCGACAGCCGGCCGAGCGCGACGAACTCGATCAGCGCCTCTGCCCGCTCGATGTTCGCGCGCTCCTCCCGTCCGACCCGGTGCGGCGAGACCCAGTTCGTCCAGAAGCGCTCGCCGGATTGGTGCTGGGCACCGAGCAGCACGTTCTCCAGGATGCTCATGGCGGCGAAGGGGCGGGGGATCTGGAAGGTGCGGGCGAGCCCCAGCGCGACCCGCCGATCGGCACGCAGGCGATCAAGGCGCCGCCCATTGAGATGCACCGTACCGCTCGTCAGAGAGAGGCTACCGGCCAGGAGATTGAACATCGTCGTCTTGCCGGCGCCGTTCGGCCCGATGAGGCCGGTGATGCCGTCGAGCGCAACGGCGAAGGAGACGTCATCGACGGCGCGCATACCGCCGAAGCATCTCGTTACGCCGCTTGCCTCGAGCATCGTGGTGCGTTCTTTCCGACCCGAAGGGACCTTGCGATGAAGCCGGGCTTTAGCTATCGGCGGAGCGAGGGTTCGGTCAAGAGGCTCGGCCGGCGCGGGGCGCTTCTGGTCACTACAACCTCGACGGCTTCCCCGGCCATAGGCTAAGCTTCGGCGGTGCCGCGCCTCGCTCTCGTTGCGCGAGGCGGGCCGGGGAAAATCGAGCGCTTCCGTCGGGGGGACGGACATCGCAAGGGATGGGGAGGCAAGGATGATCGCATATCGCAAGGCTTGCTTGGCGACGATCGCCATGGCGGGAACGCTGGTTCTCGCGGTGCCGCAGATCGCCGAGGCGGCCTGCTCGGCGACGGTCGGCGTCGTCATGGAGCTCACCGGCGGCGCCGGCCAGTTCGGCCAGGCCGGCGCCAAGGCGGTGCAGATGGCGCTGGACGATTTCGCCAAGGCCGGCGGCGATGCAATCTGCAGCCTCAAGGCCGATGTCCGCGACAGTCAGGGGCAGGGCACGGTGGGCGTCGACCAGGCGAAGCAGCTTGTCGACATCGGCCACGCGCCGGTGATCGTCGGTTCGATCATCTCGTCGGTTACCTTGCCGATCCTGACCTCCGTGACAGCGCCGGCGAAAGTCGTGCAGATCGCGCCGGTCTCGTCGTCGCCGACCTTCACGATCCTCGCGAAGGAAGGCAAGACCAACGGCGTCTTCTTCCGTACTATCCCCGACGACACGCTGCAGGGCGTGGCGCTGGCCAAGCTCGCGGTCGACCAGGGAATGAAGAAGCTGGCGGTGCTCCACGTCAACAACGATTACGGCGTCAATCTGGCAAAGCAGTTCCGCGCCGCCTACCAGGTGTTGGGCGGCACCGTGCTGTCCGATACGCCCTACAACGAGAAGCAGCCCTCCTACCAGGCCGAGGTGACGCAGGCACTATCCGCAAAGCCGGAGGCGCTGTTCCTCATCGGCTACCCCGGTGACGGCGCCACCGTGGCGCGTGCCTGGATATCCCAGGGCGGGCCGCAGAAATTCCTGCTCAACGAGGGGCTGAACGCCTCCGACTTCATCGACCCGGTCGGCGCGAAATATCTGAATGACGCCTTCGGCACCTCCTCGGGCACCGCTCACACCGCGTCGACCGAGTATTTCAACGCCAACTACAAGAAGGCGACGAACCTCGATCCGGCGACGCCGGCTGCCGATCGGAGCTATGACGCCGGCGCGATCGTGGCGCTCGCCGTGGCCCAAGCCGGCAGCGCCGACAAGGAGGCGATCCGCGCCAGCATCCGCAAGATCGTCGATCCCAAGGGCACCGAGGTCTCGGCCGGACCGGACGGCTTCAAGAAGGCGCTGGCGCTGATCAAGGATGGCAAGCCGATCCGCTATGTCGGGATCATCGGCCCGATCCAGTTCGACGCCAATGGCGACATCACCGGGCCGTTCGAGGAATGGCGCATCAAGGACGGCAAGGTCGCCAATATCGGCGAGGTCTCGACCGCCGAGGTCGATGCCCTCAAGGCGAAGATTCCGCAGTGACGCTAAGGCCGGCGTCCGACCAAGGTGATCGCACGCCGGCCTTGATCTCCTATCCACGGTTCGAACCGTGGACACGGATCGCGGTAAGGAAAAAAACGGAAACGATATGTGGGCGGCCTGACCGCCGGTGAGGCAGACTGCATCAACGGCCAGGCCGACGTCTCGGGGGCAACGGCAGCCGGGGTTGTCACGTTAACTGGCCGCCGCGCATCAAGGATAGGCGACGACAGATTTTCAGGCCGCGAGGGTCGCCGCCGCCCAGGCGTTCGCAGCGTCGCTGCGGAAGCGGCGGAGGGTGGATCGGTTGATCAGATGAGGCTGGGTGTAAAAGGTATTGTAGATGGCGGCGTGGGTGGTGAGAGCTCTTTGAGCGGAGGCCTGAGACTTGAACAGTTGCATCTTCCGTTCCCGCCGTCGGATCGGGAGGTGAGAATTCTCCGCTCGGTTGTTCTCTCGCAATCGGCCTGGTTTGTGACGATCTTGGCGGGCCAGATCCTTCAGTGCTGAGACGTATGATGCCAACCCGTCGGTAACGATCGCCTCCGGTTCGATCGGCTGATTTCGAAGCAGCCGCCTTAGCAGCTTCAAGGCGGCTTCCGTGT
>DATAQP010000344.1:0-5317 GCA_036264595.1 Allostellaceae bacterium | reverse complement strand
GGCGGCCCGCTCGACGCGGAAGCCGGCGGCGGCGAGGCGCCCGGCGAGATCGCCGGCAACGACGCTGCCGGCGACATGGAGCAGGGCGCCGGCACCGGGATCGAGCCGGGCAACCGCCAGCCTCGCCAGATCCTCGACATCGCCGCCGGCGCTGGCGATTTCGCTGAAGCCGAGGGCGCGCGCCGTCTGGGCGGTGGCATCGCCGACCGCCAGGATGGCGAGGTCGCGCCGCGTCGTGACCCGGCCCAAGGCGCGCGCGCCGTTGGCGCTGGTGAGCAGCACCGCCTGCAGCCCGGCGAGCGCTACTCTCGCGCCGGCCCGCTGCCGGATCGCCAGCAGCGGCTCGCTCACTGCGGTGACACCGCGCGCGGCCAGCGCCGCCGCCAGCGTCCCCGCATCTTCGATCGGACGCGTAATCAATGCCTGCATGCCGCCTCCGTGGCTTCTCTTAGGCGCCGGCGCCGGATAAGGGAAGAGTCGCCTTTGCGCCGGCCGACGGCAGGGCGGCTCAGCTTCGTCATGCGCGACAAGGCCTGGACCGGCAAGGCATTCCCCGCCATATGATCGCCCCATGATCGTCCTCGGCATCGAAACGAGCTGCGACGAGACCGCGGCGGCCGTGGTGACGGATGGCGCGCGTCCGCGGATTCTCGCCGACCGCATCCGCTCGCAGCTCGACGAGCACCGTCCCTATGGCGGCATCGTGCCGGAGATCGCGGCGCGCGCTCATCTCGAGGCGCTCGACCCCCTGATCCTCGGCGCCCTCGCCGAGTCGGGCATCGGCTTCGGCGATCTCGACGCCGTCGCCTTCACCGGCGGACCCGGGCTGATCGGCGGCGTCATTGTCGGCACCATGGCGGCCAAGGCGATCGCCTTCGTCCACGGCCTGAAGCTGATCGCCGTCAACCATCTCGAAGGCCATGCGCTGACCGCGCGGCTGAGCGACGACGTCGCCTTTCCCTATCTCCTGCTGCTCGTCTCGGGCGGCCATTGCCAGCTCCTCATCGTCGAAGGGGTCGGCCGCTACGTGCGGCTCGGCACGACGATCGACGACGCCGCCGGCGAGGCCTTCGACAAATCGGCCAAGCTGCTCGGCCTCGGCTATCCGGGCGGGCCGCTGATCGAGCATGCCGCCCGCAGCGGCGATGCCGCACGCTTCGACCTGCCGCGGCCGATGAAGGGGCGGCCGGGCTGCGATCTCTCCTTCTCCGGCCTCAAGACCGCGATACGCCAGGCGGTCGACCGGCTGACGCCGGCGGGCGAGACGCTCGCGCCGCGGGATGTCGCGGATCTCGCCGCCGGGTTGCAGGCGGCGATCGGCGACAGCCTCGTCGATCGCACCGCGAACGCGATAAAGCTGTTTCGCGCCCGCCATCCGGCCGGCACGACGCTGGTGGTCGCCGGCGGCGTCGCCGCCAATGCGGCGCTGCGCCAGCGCCTCGGCACGCTGGCCGTCGCGCACGGCATGGAATTCGTCGCGCCGCCGCTCGCCCTCTGCACCGACAACGCCGCAATGATTGCCTGGGCCGGGCTCGAACGGCTGCGCCTCGGCCTGGTCGACGATCTCGCTTTCGCGCCGCGCCCGCGCTGGCCGCTCGATCCCGCCGCCGCGCCGGCACGGGGTGCCGGTATCAAGGCGTAGGCGGCAGCATTCCTATCTACCGTAACGATTTGACAATGTCCGCCGTGCAGGCTGAGACCTGTCCTGCGGCGGATCGGTGGGGGCGGGGCATTGAGGGGGTAAGGATGCTGCTCGCACGCAATATGCCGGGTGCACCGGCTGCCGGCGATGGGATGGAGGTGCGGGTCGGGCCCGATCCTGCCATCGTGACCAATCCGCGTGTGCTGGAGTTTCATCGCTATTGGCGGGCCCTGCGCGGCGACCGCCGCTTCCCGGCCCGCAAGGATATCGAGCCGACCGACATCCCGCATCTGCTGTCCGGGATTCTCCTGCTCGATGTCCACTACGATCCTCTCGATTTCGAGTATCGGCTTCTTGGCGATGACGTCGGGACGCACTTTGGCAGCCTCAAGGGCAAGCAGGTGCGCACGGCGGCCTTGATCAACCTCTCCTCTTCGGCGTACCGGAACTATTGCGAGGTCGTTGAAACCGGTCTGCCTCAATTCCTCGAAGGGCTGGCGACGGGCGCCTATCGACAGGGCCGGCCTGCCCTTATGTCGCGGGTGCACTGTCCGCTCTCAGCCGATGGCGAAGCCGTCGACAAGATCATTTCCTACGTCGCCTTCCTCGAAAAATAGAGCGTCTGGGAGCCACTCGCCACGCCATCGACGGACGCTGGGAAGCGCTATCATTACGGTTAACGATTTGACAATATCCACAGCGCAGGCTGAGGTCGGCCCGCCTATATCGGCGGCAGGGCATGAGAGGGACAGCATGCCGTTCGGGCGCATAACGCTGGTTGCACCGGTTGCCGACGACCGGCTGGAGGCGCGGTTCGGGCGCGATCCGGCCATCGTGACGAACGCCCGAGTGTTGGAATTCTACCGCTATTGGCTGGCGCGGCGCGGCAATCGGCGCTTTCCGTCGCGCAGCGATATCGAGCCGACCGACATCCCGCATCTGCTCTCCGGTATCGTGCTGCTCGACGTCCATTACGATCCGCTCGATTTCGAGTACCGGCTGATCGGCGGCGACGTCGTGAAGCGCTCCGGCAACCTCAAGGGCAAGCGGGTTCGCCAGGCGAGCCTGCTCAACACCTCCTCCCCGGCCTATCGGAACTATTGCGAGGTCGTCGAGACCGGCGCGCCGCAATTCCTCGAAGGAACGGCAATCGGCGCCTATCGTCCCGGCCGGCCGACGCTGGTCTCGCGGGTCCATTGTCCACTCTCGGACGATGGCGAGACGATCAACAAGCTGATTTCCTACCTCGCCTTTCTCGAGAAATAGCTCGAGCGCCGCTTCCGGCGACCGCGCGCTAATCCGTTTCCCGTCGCGCTGGACCGCGGAGTAGAGTCCGCCCGGACCTGCTGGAGATCGCCATGCCATCGACCGCGACATCGCCCGCCGCCGTCGTGCGCGCCGCCTCTCGCCGCGGCGTTCGCCCATGAGCCCGGCCCCGACAAGCGCCGATGGGGGCGCTTCTCTCCAGCGCATCGGAATCGTCGGCGGCGGCGCCTGGGGAACCGCGCTCGCCGTGACGGCGCGCCGCGCCGGCCGCGACGTCATCTTGTGGGCGCGCGAGGCGGAGGTCGTCGCGGCGATCAACGAGCGCCACGAGAATTCGATTTTCCTGCCCGGCATCGCCATCGATGCGGCGATCCGCGCGACCGGCGATCTCGCGACGGCCGCCGCCGCCGATGCGGTACTGCTCGTCGTGCCAGCCCAGCATCTGCGTGCCATTGCCGGGGCCATGGCCGCGGGGCTGCGCCCCGGCACCGCGGTGGTGATCTGCGCCAAGGGCGTCGAGGAGGCTTCGGGTGCGCTGATGAGCGAGATCGCCGCGACGGTGCTGCCGGATAGCGGGCTCGCCGTGCTTTCCGGCCCGACATTCGCCGGCGAGGTGGCGCGCGGCCTGCCGACGGCGGTGACTCTGGCCGCCGCCGATCCGGCGCTCGGCCGCGCGCTGATCGCGGCGCTCGGCACGCGCAGCTTCCGGCCCTATCTCGGCGACGACGTCATCGGTGCCGAGATCGGCGGCGCTGTCAAGAACGTCCTCGCCATCGGTTGCGGTATCGTCGCCGGCCGCCGCCTCGGCGACAACGCGCGCGCCGCGCTGATCACGAGGGGACTCGCGGAGATGGTGCGGCTGGCGCGCGCCAAGGGCGGCCGCGCCGAGACGCTGATGGGGCTCTCCGGACTCGGCGATTTGACGCTGACCTGCACGGCCCTGCAATCGCGCAACCATTCGCTTGGCTTCGCCCTCGGCGAGGGCAAGAATCTCGCCGACATTCTCGGCCCCCGCCGCTCGATCGCCGAGGGGGTATCCTCGGCGGCGGCGATCGCCGCGCTGGCGCACCGTCTCGCCATCGACATGCCGATCGTCGCGGCGGTCGACGCCATACTGCACCACGGCGCCGATATCGACGAGGCGATCACCGGCCTGCTCGCCCGGCCGTTCCGCGACGAATGACAACGGGCGAAAATCATTGATTCTCTAGATTATTCTAAATCTTGTAGGAAAACTGAAATCGCCTTCAATTAATGGTGACGCGGTAGCGAAATGCCGGTATCGTTATCGGGTCGAATGATTGGTTTGATGGGTGTTCCTTCAATCACGCTGCCCAGTGCGCGCCGCCGGGCCAGCCCCGCTCGACCTCACGCCTCGTTGCTCCCCGCCAAGCCGCCCCACCTCGACCGCCGCCCTCGCCGGGACGGGCGGTCGCAATCGTCGTTCATCAGCGCTCGAATCTTGCCCCCGATCCCGACCCGCAGAGGAGTCCAGGATGGCCAAGCGTTCCGCCCGCAATACCAAGATCGTGCAAAACCATGAGGCAAAAGTAACCAGCCTGTTCGACGGCGGCTGGAACCCGCTCGGGCATGGCGGAATCGGAAAGGGCGGGCTCGGGCAGGGCGGGGTGGCAGGCGAGGAACGAGAACAGAGCTATCGGCGCACGGTACGGCCGCAGAGCGACAATCAACGCGCTCTCGTCGAGGCGATGACGACGCATCCGTTGACCCTGGCGCTCGGGCCGGCTGGCACCGGCAAGACCTATCTTGCGGTATCCGCCGCCGTCGCGGCGATGGAGGCGAACAGCGTCGGCCGCATCGTGCTGACCCGGCCGGCGGTCGAGGCTGGCGAGAGCCTGGGCTTCCTGCCCGGCGATCTGCACGAGAAGCTGGCGCCCTATCTGCGGCCGCTCTACGACGCGCTCAACGAGCGCATTGGCGGCAAGCGAGTACGCCAGATGATGGCCGAGGGAACGATCGAGATCGCGCCGATCGCCTATATGCGCGGGCGCACGCTGAACAACGCCTTCGTCGTCATCGACGAGGCGCAGAATTGCACCTACGGCCAGATCAAGATGCTGCTGACCCGGCTCGGCTGGCATTCGACCATGGTGCTGACCGGCGATCCCGATCAGAGCGATCTGCTCGACGGTTTGTCCGGACTTTTGGACATCGCGCGCCGGCTCGAGGCGGTGCCCGGCATTGCCGTCGTCCGCCTGACCGATTGCGACATCGTCCGCCACCCGCTGGTCGGCGAGATGCTGACGGTGCTCTAGGAGCCTGTCCGAGAATTCGCTAGCCGGGGCGTGATTGGTTCTGATTCAATGCTGGGCATGAGCAAGACGTTTCGAGCCTGGGACGTGGATCAGGCGTGGCTGCTGCCACCGTCGGTTCATGAGTTCGTGCCGG
>DATAQP010000284.1:0-4729 GCA_036264595.1 Allostellaceae bacterium | reverse complement strand
CTCATCTCCCGGTCGACACTGCGTGTGTTCAGAGCGCATGCGATGACGCAATGGCGGGACGCGGCGCTTGCGGCATGATCGACCTCTCCAGAGGCCTTCTCAATATCGCATTCCATTCTCGTGACAAAGCCCCTAAATCAGCCCCCGCCCGAGTTCTTCACGGACGACCACTTCTAGGGGCTGCCCGCGCGCCGCGACGCCTCCGCCCTCGGTATCGAGGGCACCGGCTGGGACACCTGTCTCGCCGTCCGCTTCCTGCTCTCTCGCCAGGCGCGCTACATCACCGGCCAGACGCTGGCGGTCGATGGCGGCGCTACGGTTGTCGGGCCCTCGCGCGAGTCCAAGCGCTAGTGAGACGGACGTCCTCCGATCGGACTCGATCAGCGGAAGAGCACGAAGGCGGTCTGCAGCGTGATCGACACGCCCCAGGCCAGCGGGATGCCGATCACCAGCCAGGCGAGCGCGGCCTTGCCGTCGAGACCGCCATAGCCGATCCCGAAGGATCCGGTCGCGGCGGCGCCGGCGGCCTGCGTCTTTGCCTCCAGCACCGCCACCTCCTCGTCCTTCATGAACCACTTTCGGTCGAGCGGCCGGATCAGGTAGTTGCAGATGAAGCCGGCAACCAGCATCGCGGCGAGGATGTACATGGTGAAGTCGTACACCTGGTCGCGCGGCACGCCGGCCGCGATCTGCGCCTCGCGGATATAGTTGACGACGACCGGGCCGACGATCCCGGCGGTCGACCATGCGGTCAGCAGGCGGCCATGAATGGCGCCGACGAACTGCGTTCCGAAAATGTCGGCGAGATAGGCCGGAATAGTGGCGAAGCCGCCGCCATACATCGACAGGATGATGCCGAAGAACAGCACGAACAACGCCTTGCTGCCGAGATGGGCGGCCGAGGGCGCGCCGGCATAGAGGGCGAAGCCGAGCGCGAAGAACGTGAAATACGTCATCTTGCGGCCGATCTTGTCGGAGAGCGACGCCCAGAAGAACCGTCCGGCGATGTTGAACAGCGACAACAGGCCGGCGAATCCGGCGGCGATGCCGGCGATGAGCGTCCGCTGCTCGGGGTTCAGCGCGGTGAAGCTGACATCGGGAAGACCGATCAGGTTGCCGGCGAAAATCTCCTGCAGCATCGGCGAGGCCATGCCGATGACGCCGATGCCGGCGCTGACATTGAGGCAGAGCACCGCCCAGATCAGCCAGAACTGCTTGGTCTTGTGCGCGTCGCGCAAATGGACGTGGCCATGGGTGATCATCGCCTTGGCGCCGGCCGCCGGCGGCGTCCAGCCCTCCGGGCGCCAGCCGGCGGGCGGCACGCGATAGCCGAAGGCGCCGCCCAGCATGAAGACGAAATAGATCGCTGCAATGGCGACGAAGGTCTGCCAGACGCCGACAGATGTCGGGGACTTGAAGAGATTCATCAGGTTGTTGGCGAGCGGCGAGCCGATCATCGCGCCGCCGCCGAAGCCCATGATCGCCATGCCGGTGGCCATGCCGCGCCGGTCGGGAAACCATTTGATCAGGGTCGAGACGGGGGAGATGTAGCCGAGACCGAGGCCGATGCCGCCGATGACGCCGGAGCCGAGCCACATCATCCAGAGCTGATGGGTGATCACGCCAATCGCCGAGATCACCAGGCCGCCGCACCAGCAGACTGCCGCGACGACGCCGGCCTTGCGCGGCCCGGAGCGCTCAACCCAGCCGCCCCACAGCGCCGCGGAGGAGCCCAGGAAGACGAAGAAGAGGGTGTACATCCAGCCGAGATCGCTGATCTTCCAGTCGCAGCTCGTCGTGAACAACGAGCCGACCAACCCCATGTCGGGCGGGCAGGCGACGGCCTTGTCGATCCCAATGGCCCGCGACAGCGGCAGCCAGAAAACGCTGAAGCCATAGGCCATGCCGATGCAGAGATGAATGGCGAGCGCCGCCGGCGGAACCAGCCACCGGTTGAATCCTGCCCTCGCAATGATCCGTTCGCGATCAAGAATGCCGATACCGGCACCATTGCCGTTTCTCGTTGCGTCTATTGTTGCCATCGATGTTCCCTCCCTGTCGGTTGCCCGTTTAGCGGGTCCTCCCGTCGGCTCAGCCCTCGCCCCGCCCCCGTCTTCAGATGCGCCACTTCAGATGCGCCACGGCATTCAAAACAAGGGGCTTGAGCCCGGTCCCGCCCACTGCAACCTACAACCTTAACGCGAATCGCATGCGTGAGTCGCGGAATTTTTCGAGGTGGTCGGCAATCGAGGCGACCGCCTTGTCCTGCCCCTAAGGGGAGAAGAACTTGCCAATCGGGTTCGCCGTGCAGACGAGCTCCTCAGGCGAGACAGGCTGCCGCCTCGGTCCCGGTCGCTGCGCTCTCTGCCTATGACGGCGTGAAGCCAAGCTCCGTCAGCGCGGTGCGCACGGAAGGATCCTGCAAGAGCTCGACGAACCGGCGCACCGTCGGGCGGCCGCGTCGGGATTTCGGTATGACGAAGTCGTACTGCTCGTCCTGAACGGGAAGGAAGCCGAGCTCGTGCTGGCGCGCCACGCTTTCGATCGCGACGCCCCAATCGGCGCGGCCCTGCGCCACGGCGACGGCGACGGCATTATGCGATTTCGGCTGCGACCAATAGCCCGGCGGCCGAGCGCCGCTCAGCAGCCGATCGATCAGCACCCGCGTGCCGCTGCCGGCGTTGCGGCCGACCATGAAACAGCCGGCATCGCCGAGCGCCGCCGTCACGGCCTCCTGCGCCGGGCGCCCCTCGAACCGTCGATCGCCCTTGCGGTAGACGATTCCCTGCAGGCGGCGATAGCCGGGAATGAGGTCCAGCGTCTCGGTCAGGAAGGGGCGGTTATAGGCGCCGGTCGCTGGGTCCATGAGATGGATCGCGGCGATGTCGCACTCGTCGCGCTTGGCGGCGGCCAAGCCGCCCATGCTGCCGACATTGAGCGCCTTCACCGAAATGCCAGCCGCCTGCAGCCGGTCGATGATGGCATCGAGCCCGATGCAATGGCTGCCGATGAAGACGAGGTCGGGCAGGCGCAGGGCGCGTCCGATGAGCTGCACGGAGACCGGCGTATTCGCCGCCACGCTCTCGACATGCCGGCCGACCGCGATGAAGCCGTCGGCCTCGCTGAAGGCGGTCACCGCGCCGGAGCCTTTGGCGATGGGATAGGCAATCAGCGCATCGGCGCTGTCGCCGCGGACGAGGGAGACCATCACGAACTCGGTCCGGCCGGCTTCCGAGCTGATACGCAGGGCAAGGGTCGCCTCGACGCAATCGGTCTGCTCGGCTGGCAGCCCGGCGAAGGCGCGGATGACCGGCGCCGCGAAGGCGTGAAAGGTGAAGATCGCCGAGGTCGGGAAGCCGGGGAGAACGACGATCGGCTTGCCGCGCGTGACCGCCAGGCAGACCGGCTTGCCCGGCTTAAGCGCGACGCCGTGAACGAGGATTCCGGGATCGTCGAAGAGAGCGACGGCGCGGTAGCACAGGTCGCCGGCACCCTTCGACGTGCCGCCGGACATGATCACCATGTCGCAGGATGCCAGCCCCCCGTCGACGAGACGCGAGAGCACCATCTTGTCGTCGGAGCCGATGCCGAGCTGCAGCGGTATGCCGCCCGCCTCCTCCACCGCGGCGGCGAGAATGGCCGCGTTCGAATCGTATACCGCCCCGGGACGAATCGGCTTGCCCGGTGCAACGATCTCGTCGCCCGTCGAGATGATCGCCACGCGCGGCTTGCGATAGACGTCCACCGTCGCGCAGCCGACGGCCGCCAGCATGCCGATCTCGCGCGACGTCAGCAGCCGGTCGGCGCGCAGAACCGTCTCGCCGCGCGCCAGATCGCTGCCGGCGAAGGCAATGAACTGTCCGGCTGCGGCCGGGCGGCTGACCTCGATGACGGTCTTGCCGTCTCGGTCAACTGCATCGGTATGCTCGACCATCACCACCGCGTCGGCCCCGCGCGGCACCATGCCGCCGGTGGCGATCAGAGTGGCGGTGCCCTCCGCCACCGCCACGCGCGGCTCGGTGCCCGGCGTCAGGATCTCCCGGTTCAGCATCAGCGTCTTCGGTGCCTGCTCGCTGCCGCCGATCGTGTCGCCGGCACGCAGCGCGAAGCCATCGACGCCCGCGCGATCGAAGCCGGGCACATCGATCGCGGCGACGACAGGTTTCGCCAGGACCCGGTTCAGGGCCTGCGACAGAGGAACCGCCTCGCTGCCCAGCGGACGCAGCTTGAGATGGCGGTGAAACCGGGCGGTCGCCTCCTCGCGATCGACGACGTCGAGGAACTGGTCTTGGCGCGCGAGATTGCTCAGGGCAGCGTCGATCTCTGACATTGGTCCAACCAGCCTATCCAACCAATCTATCCAACCGGCCGGCCTTGCAGGACGTCGCCGCGCTCGTGGAAATACACCTCTACTGTAGCACCTTGCGCGAATCCCTCGCTTCCTTCCGGGACGAAGACGAATCCGTCGGCCAGGGTGGCGGCGAACAATCCTGCCGCGTCGAACGAGGTGACCGGCTCCACCAGGTCGCTGCCGAGCCGTCGCACCGGGCAGATCTCGGCGAAGCCGATGGACGAGACGATCTTCCGCGCCGCCGTGACGCTGCGAACCAGGTAGGGCAGGCGCGCATCGCATCCGCCCAGGCGTCGGATGGCGCGCCCGGCGAAGAGCTCGTAGCTCCACAGGCACGACGAGGGCGCCCCCGGCAGCAGGAAGACCAGCGCTGTTCCG
>DATAQP010000192.1:0-4413 GCA_036264595.1 Allostellaceae bacterium | reverse complement strand
TCCTAGAATTCCGCGCTCTCGATGATCATCGGCTCGTTCTTGGCGGCGGTGAGCCATTCCTGCAGGGCGGGGAGGGCCCAGACCGCGTCGGCATAGGCCTGCGCCTCCTCCTCGAGCTCGACCCGGTAGGTGCGGAAGCGGCTGACGACAGGGGCGTACATCGCATCGGCATTGGTGAAGCCGCCGAACAGGAAGGGCCCCCCCTCGCCGAAGCGCTTGCGGCAGTCGCGCCAGATCGCCGTGATGCGGTTGATATCGGCCTGGACCTCCGGCGTCACGCCGCGATTGGGGAAGGACGAGCGCATGTTCATCGGCAGATGGTTGCGCAAGGCGGCGAAGCCGGAATGCATCTCCGCGCTGACCGCGCGCGCCACGGCGCGTGCCGCCAGATCGGCCGGCCAAAGCTGCGCCGCGGGGAAGGTCTCGGCGAGATATTCGCAAATCGCCAGGCTGTCCCACACGGTGAGCCCGCCGTGGGTCAGCGCCGGCACCCGTCCCGAGGGCGAGTAGCGCAGGATGGTGCTGCGCGTATTCGCCTCGCTGAGCGGGATCAGCTCCTCGGCGAACTCCGCCCCGGTCTGCTTGAGCGCCAGCCAGGGCCGCAGCGACCAGGACGAATAATTCTTGTTGCCGAGATAGATCGTGATGTCGGCCATCCATCATCCTCAATTGATGTGTAAAGGTTACGCACACTGTGGCGGGAAGGAAGGCGCGGCGCAACGCAACTTTGCCCTTGCGTCCGGCCGGATACCGGCCTGTCGCCATGACCCTTCCCAAGGCGCTGCTTCGGCGGCATGTTAGCCATAGTTCCGCAGAGTGAACAGATCCGGAGGTCCTCGCCGTGCTCACGCATCTCACATCCGACAAGGGCGAGGCGATCCCGATCACCCCGGTGACGCGCGACGGTTTCGCCGCCTGGCTGGTCGCCGCGGCGGAATCCGACCGCACCTGGCTCAAGGCGACCGGCTTCGCCGCCGAGCCGGGCAAGCTCGGCATGCTGCCCGGACCGGGCGGCCAGCTCGCCCGCATCCTCGTCGGCGTCGCGCCGGACGATCCGCTGTGGTCGCTCGCCGCCCTACCCGACACGCTGCCGGAAGGGCGCTACGCGCTCGACGCGGCGAGCTGGGATGCGGCGACGACGACGAAGGCGGTGCTCGGCTGGGCGCTCGGCACCTATGCCTTCACCCGCTACAAGGCGCGCTCGCGCGGCTTCGCCACCTTGGTCTGGCCGGAGCGCGCCGACCGCGCCGAGATCGAGCGCCTGGCGCTCGGCACCTTCCTGGCGCGCGACCTCATCAACACCCCGGCCGAGGATATGGGCCCGGCCGAGCTCGCCGCTGCCGCCAAGAGCTTGGCCGAGCGCACCGGCGCCGCCTGCTCGGTGATCGTCGGCAACGATCTCCTGGCGATGAATTACGGTACGGTGCACGCCGTCGGCCGTGCCAGCGTGCGCCCGCCCTGCCTGATCGATCTGCGCTGGGGCAGCGAGGCGGCGCCCAAGGTCACGCTGGTCGGCAAGGGAGTCTGCTTCGACAGCGGCGGGCTCGACCTCAAGCCGGCCGCCGGCATGAAGCTGATGAAGAAGGACATGGGCGGCGCCGCCATCCTGCTCGGCCTCGCCAGCGCGCTGATCGATGCCAAGCTGCCGATCCGCCTGCGGGTGCTTATCCCGGCGGTCGAGAACGCGGTATCGGCCAATGCCGTCCGGCCGATGGACGTGATCCGCACGCGCTCCGGCAAGACGGTCGAGATCGGCAATACCGATGCCGAGGGACGGCTCATCCTGTGCGATGCCCTCGCCGAGGCGGATAGCGAGAAGCCTGCCCTCATCATCGATGCCGCAACCTTGACCGGCGCCGCCCGCGTCGCCCTCGGCCCCGATCTGCCGGCGCTCTTCTGCAACGATGAGACGCTCGCCGCCGGGCTCTTGGCCGCCGGCATCGCCGAGGCCGATCCGCTCTGGCGCATGCCGCTCTGGCAGCCCTACCGCAAGCTGCTCGACAGCAAGGTCGCCGACCTCAACAACGTCGCCGATTCGCCCTTCGCCGGCTCGGTCATCGCCGCGCTCTACCTCGCCGATTTCGTCGCCCCGACGACGCCCTGGGCTCATCTCGACGTCATGGCGTGGAGCGGCAGCGCGCGTCCGGGACGTCCGGAAGGCGGCGAGGCGATGGGGCTTCGGGCGCTCTACGCGCATATCAAGAAGCGCTTTGGCTGAGCAGCGGCCAAAGCGCCTCTCGAAGGCGGGCCGTCGTCCATCGCACGGTCAAGGGCGCGGTGTTCCTGCGCGATTTCGCCGATCTGGTCGCTGCGACGGGGCGGGGCCTCGATGAGGAAGAGAAGTCGGTGGCATAGGTTCCCGAAGGAGGAGGTTGAGCCGGACGCCGTCATCCTGTAAACCGATCCCGTAAGCAACACTTAATGTCATTGGCAGTAGAATACTCCTGGTCATCGCTCGCTGAATCGCAACGGAACTCCCTTGATGTCGACGTCGCGCCGCGCGGCCCTCATCGGTCTCGCCGCTCTCCTCCTCGTTCTTCATCCCGGTCCTCGTCCGGTCGCCGCCGCGCCGTCCTGCGCCGCGGCTACGCCGCTCGACCATTTGCAGGCGCCGTTGCCGCATCTCGCCGCCAAGCTTGCCGCCGGCCAGGCGATCACCATAGTCGCCTTCGGCTCGTCCTCGACCCAGGGCATCGGCGCCAGCACGCCCGACCGCGCCTATCCGAGCCGGCTCCAGGCCGAGCTCGCCGCCGCGCTGCCGCGTGCCGAGATCCGCGTCGTCAACAAGGGCATCGGCGGAGAGCGCGAGGCCGAGATGATCCGTCGCTTCGATCGCGACGTCCTCGCCGAGCATCCCGATCTCGTCATCTGGCAAGTCGGCGCCAATGCCGTCATCGACGACGATGCGCTACGCCCCGACGAGCGGCTGATCCGCCGCGGCATCGAGCGCCTGCAGGCGGCCGGCATCGATGTCGTGCTGATGGATCTGCAATACGCACCCGAGATGTTGCGCCATCACGATTATCCGCGGATGGAGGGCTATATCGCCGCCATCGGACGCGAGCTCGACGTGCCGGTGTTTCGCCGCTTCGCGCTGATGCGCTATTGGATCGCGAGCGGCGCTTTCGACATGGCCGGGATGGTCGCGGATGACGAGCTGCACATGAACGATGCGAGCTATGGCTGCCTCGCGCGGAAGCTCGCCGACGCGCTGCTGGGCGATCTCGCGCGCTCCAGCGTGGTGGCGGACAACCGCAAGCCAGGAGGCTAAGCCGACATCATTTGCGGAAATCGCGCAGCACTGCGAGGCCGCGCGTCAGATCAGCGATCAGGTCTTCCGGCTCCTCGAGGCCGACATGGAGGCGGCAGAGCGGGCCGGCGAAATTGCCCGATCCGGCGGTGCGGGTGACGAAGCCGGTCGTCGGCAGCGCCAGGCTCTCATAGCCGCCCCATGACGCGCCGATGCCGAAGAGATCAAGGCTCTCGACCATCGCATGCGTCGCCTCGACGCTGAATTCCGGCTTGAAGACGACGCCGAAGAGGCTGCAGGCGCCGCTGTAGTCGCGCTTCCACAGCGTATGGCCGGGGGCGCCGGGCAGCGCGGGATGCAGCACCTGATGGACCTCCGGCCGCTCGGCGAACCAGGCGGCGATGGCGAGGCCCGATTTCATCTGGCGCTCCAGCCGCACCGCCATGCTGCGCACGCCGCGCAGCGCCAGCCAGCAATCGTCCGGGCTGGCATATTGGCCGAGCGCCAGCGCGGTGCTGCGCACGCGCTCCCAATCGGCGTCGCTATTGGTGGTGATCGAGCCGAGCAGCACGTCGGAATGGCCGACGACGTATTTCGTCAGCGCCTGGATCGAGACGTCGACGCCATGCTTGAAGGGCTGAAAGAAATGGATGCCCCAGGTATTGTCGAAGAGCAGCTTGGCGCCGCGCGCATGGGCGATTCGAGCGAGAGCGGGGACATCCTGCATCTCGAAGGTATGGCTGCCCGGACTCTCGCCATAGACCACCTTGGTGTTCGGCCGCATCAGCGCGGCGAGACCGGCCTCGTCGATCTCCGGGCGATAGTACGTCACCTCGATGCCGAGCGGCCTCAGCATGGAATCGGCGAAGCCGCGCGCCGGACCATAGACGCTGTCCGGCATCAGGCAATGGTCGCCGGCATGGAGATAGGCGAGGAGCGGGGTGGTGACGGCGGCAAGCCCCGAGGAGACGATCTGGCAGCGCGTGCCGCCTTCGATCTCGGCGATGACGTTCTCCAGCGCGTGGTGGGTCGGGCCGCCGAGCACGCCGTAGATCAGCGCCTGCTCAAGCCGGTGATTGCCCGCCTCGCGGCGCGCCGCCACGGTCGGCTGCAGCACGGTCGAGCCGCGATAGAGCGGCGGATTGACGAAGCCATGCACATGC
>DATAQP010000170.1:0-6459 GCA_036264595.1 Allostellaceae bacterium | reverse complement strand
CCTGCTGCACGCCTACTTCGGCCGGGACGGGCGCGAGGAGGCCGAGCAGCTACTGCACCGCAACTCCGGCAGCCAGGAGTCGCCCCGCATCCTCGGGGCCTTCAACGAGGAGACTCCTGACTGGCTCAGCTTCTTCATGTTCACCTACTTCACCGACCGCGATGGCAAGTTCCAGCTCAAGTCGCTGGCGGAATCGAGCTTCGATCCGCTGGCGCGGACCTGCCAGTTCATGCTCACCGAGGAAGCGCACCACATGTTTGTAGGCGATACCGGCATCAGCCGCGTCATCAAGCGCACGCTGGAGGTGATGAAGGAGCTGAATACCGACGATCCCGAGGCGATCCGCAAGGCGGGCGCTATCGACTTGCCCACAGTGCAGAGGTATCTGAACTTCTGGTTCAGCTCGTCGCTCGATCTCTTCGGCGCCGAGAACTCGTCGAACGCCGCGACCTATTTCGCCGCCGGCATCAAGGGGCGGCCGGACGAATCCAATTACGAGGACCACACGGCGCGCGACGCGGTCTTCGAGATCGCCGTGCCGGAGGGCGAGACCGGCATCAGAACGGAGACGATCGCGCTGCGCAACGCGATGAACGAAGTGACGCGCGGCGCCTATATCCGCGATTGCGAGATCGGCGTCAAACGCTGGAACCGCCTGCTCGCCAAGGCTGGCGTCGCCGGCGAGCTCACTTTACCGAGCCCGCGCTTCCGCCGCGCCATCGGTGCCTGGGCCGGGCGCTTCGTCGACCCCGGCGGCCAGCCGATCGCCGCCGCCGCATGGCAGGCGCAACAGGACAATTGGCTGCCCTCGGAAGCCGACCGCGAATTCGTCCGCAGCCTGATGCAGAAGGTCACGGCGCCCGGCAAGATGGCGAGCTGGATCGCACCGCCCGACCGCGGCATCAACAACCTGCCGGTCGAGTACGAATATGTGCATTTGCAGTGAGGGGGTCGGTGTTTGCGCCGCTGCCGATGATTTGCCCCTCTCCCCTTGCGGGAGAGGGAGGGGACCCATGCGAAGCATGGGGAGGGTGAGGGGTATCGTGACGCTGCGTCAAACCCCTCACCTTCCCATTGCTCCGCAATGGGCCCCTTCCTCTCCCGCAAGGGGAGAGGTGTAGTCGTGGTCCCATCGCAATGCCTATCCTCCAAATCGCCATCGTCGGCAGTGGCCCGGCCGGCTGCTATCTCGCCGAGCGGCTGGTGCGCGAGGCACCGGGATGTCGCATCGACATCATCGACCGCCTGCCGACGCCCTACGGGCTGGTGCGCGCCGGGGTGGCGCCCGACCATCAGAGCACCAAGGCGATCTCGCGAATCTTCGATCGCGTACTGACGCGCGACGGCGTCGCCTTCTGGGGCAATGTCGAGATCGGCGTCGACATCACGCTCGACGAGCTGCGCCGCCTCTACGATGCCGTCATCATCGCCACCGGCGCGCCGCAGGACCGCCGCTTGGGCGTGCCAGGCGAGGATCTTCCCGGCATCATCGGCTCGGCCGCCTTCGTCGGCTGGTACAATTCCCATCCCGACTATCCGGCTGCTGCCCCCGATCTCAGCGCGGTGCGCAGCGCCGTCATCATCGGCAATGGCAATGTCGCGCTCGACGTCGCGCGTATCCTCGCCAAGACTCCGGCAGAGCTGGCGCTATCCGACATCGCCCCCGAGATCGGGGCGGCACTCGCGGCGATGCCGCTCGACACCATCCATATCGTCGGCAGGCGCGGCGCCGAGCATGCCGGATTCGCGCCGCACGAGCTGGGCGAGCTCGGCGCGCTGGCGCGGGCGCAGCCCGTCGTCGCGGCAGCCGATCTTCCGCCGGGCGAGAGCGCGCCCAATCCCGCGGTGATCGCCCAGCTCCGCGACTTCGCCAGAAGCGACGCGACGGCAAAGCCGCTCGCCATTCGTTTCCATTTCCACGCAGCACCGGCTGGTTTCAGCGGCGCCGATCACGTCGAGACGGCGCGCTTTGTCCGACCGGACGGCGGCGCGCTCGCGTTGCGCGCCGATCTCGTCGTCACCTGCATCGGCTATCGCTCGGTGCCGTGCTGCACCCTCATCCCCGAGGACGGCGTCTTCGCCAATACCGAGGGCCGCATCGCGCCTGGCCTCTACGTCGTCGGCTGGGCCAAGCGTGGCCCGTCCGGCACCATCGCGACCAATCGCGCGGAAGCGCACGAAATCGCCCGGCGTGTCGCTACCGAAATCAGCCCGGCGGGACGAGAGGGCGGCGAAGCGCTCGCCGCCCACCTCACCGCAAGCGGCGTGCGCCGCGTCGACTACGCCGCCTGGCTCCGCATCGACGCGGCCGAGCGGGCGCGGGCGGAAACCGGCCGGCCGCGCCGCAAATTCGCCAGCCGCGCCGATTTGCTGGCCGGCGTCTCCTAGACGTTCAGGGACGGTCTAGCAGCTCGATCTGCTCGGGATGGGTAATGTCGATCAACGGCCTCGCCTCGAAGCGCACCCAGCCGCGCAGCCGCACCGTCGCGCCCTTGAGGGCCAGCGGATCGAGGCCGGCCTCGCGGAACAACGGCAGCGCGCTTCGCGGCAGACGGGCAGTAAAGGCGCTATGCCAGTCGGGCGCGAAATTGAGAAAGATCTGTCCCTTCACCTTGGCGACATCGACGATAGTCCCCTCGACGAGCTGGAAGGTCTCGACGAAGCGTTCCATCTCCTCGGCGCGGCGCACCGCATAGGCGGGATCGCGCCACAATCCGCGCCGCGCCCCCCGCGCCTCATCCTCGACAGCGAGCATCTCGCCGACCAGCGCGCGATTGTCGGCGTAGGAGTGCACGCGGGCGAGTCCGCGGCGCAGCATCTCGCCCTGCAGCCACAGCCCGTCATCGCGATGGAGCTGCGCTAGCACCCTGCCATACCGATCGCCCGGCGCGCCGCCATAGCGCAGCGTCACGATGCGATCCTGCGCCAGCTCGACGAGCATCGCCTTGGCTGCCTCCGCCTGGCGCCAGATGATGTCCTTTGCCGTCCCGAGCGGCGCGCGTGGCGCATCGATGCCGACGAGACGGACCTGCCGGCCGTCGGCGAGAACGAGCGCGTCGCCGTCGACAACCCTCGCGACGCGCCCGCTCTCCTCGAGAGGGGCGCCGTAGGTGGCGGCCAGCGGCCACAGCAACCAGAGAAGGATGGGTAGGAATCGCCGCGCGAGTCCGCCCACCGCGCGGCCTATGCCGAAAGAGTCTCGCTCACCGTGCCATCGGCGGCGAAACAGACGGCAAGCAACTCGCCGCCGAAGCCGCTTCCGGCATCGAGCGAGGTGACATAGGCCGTCTCGATCAGCCCGCCATGCTTGCGGTCGAAGCCGCGAATGACGCGGCGGAATCCGGCATAAGGCTTGGCGATCTCGAGCAGGCGTTTGCCGCCCCACCAGAACGCATCGCCCTGGGCATCGAGCGGCCGCGTCGGATCGACGCCGGCATGGACGAAAAGCAGCGGACCGCCCTCATTCGGATCGGTATCGGTGACGGCGGCGCGGCGCAGCGCGCTGAGAAACTGACTGTGGCCGGGCGTCGCATTGAGTGCCGCGCGCAAGGCGCTCGTCCAGCGCGTGATCGCCCGCGGCCCCTCGCGGCAGGCGGCGAATCCCTGCTGCGCGTCGCCGCCATAGGCGGCGAGCGTGGCGCCGATGCCCTGGTCGAGCATCCATTGCAAGACCGCACCCGGGCTGACGGCGAATTGCAGCTGCAGAAGCTTCTGCCACATCTCCTCCTGGCTGCCGCGCAGGAAAGCGACATCGCAGGCGAAGCCGCCGCGCTGGGCCATCACCGCCGCGCGGAAGCCGAGAATATCGTCGATGGTCTGGCGTATCGCCGCGCCGCGCCCGAGACAGTTGCCGAGATAGACCAGCCGGTCGCCCGGCTGCCAAGCCTGCCCCATGCGATCGTGGAGCGCGGCAATACGCGCGCCCTCGCCATGGATGGCGGCAACCGCCCAGGTGCGCCGCGCGCGACGCAACCTGGCGAATCGTTCGCGGTCGCGCACCTCGGCCGGCGGTGCTGGGGCGGCAGGGTCGGCGGGCATCATCGCGTCCCGCCAACGGGAGCCCGCGCAGGCGCGGACGTGATCAGGCCGCGTTCAGTATCTGCTCGACGCGGCGGATTGCCGTCGGCTCGTCGATCCGCTCGACCGCGGCGAATTCGCGGACGAGGCGGTCGAGCGCTGCCTGATAGATCTGCCGCTCGCTGTAGGACTGCTCCGGCTGCCCAACATTGCGATAGAGGTCGCGCACGACCTCCGCGATCGACGCCGGATCGCCGGAGTTGATCTTTGCCTCGTATTCCTGGGCGCGCCGGCTCCACATCGTCCGCTTCGCCTTGGACCGCCCTTTGAGCTTGGTGAGGGCGACGTCCATCTCCTTGCGGCTCGACAGCTTGCGCAGCCCGGAAACCTTGGCCTTGCCGAGGGGTACGCGCAGCGTCATGCGGTCCTTGTCGAAATGCACGACGAAGACGCTCAACGTATGGCCGGCGATCTCCTGCGTCTCGATGCCCAGGATCTTGCCGACCCCATGGGTCGGATACACGACAAAATCGCCAGTCCCAAAGATCGTTTTATCCGGCATGTTTTGCTCTCAATTGCATGGCAGAAACCGAGATGCTTCCGCCCAAGACCCTTTGGCGGCTACAGTCCTTGCACGCGGGGCGAGGCGTCTCGCGCCGATGCATCTTCATTCCCCAGGAGGCGAGCCCCAAGAGTGAATGGGGTTCTTACTCATTATGAGAATAGCAAAACTTCGTGCTGAAGGCCAGCATTGCTGCCATGCGTCAGACGCAAGCCACCTCAAATGCTAGTGTTGCCGGCAAAACTCTCTAACATCACTAGAGAATCTCTTCATCGCTTGCCGGGATTCGGGCTGAAAAACTTCTCGAACTTGCCTTCCACGCCCTTCCACTCGTCGGCATCCGCCGGCGCGTCACCCTTGCGGGTGATATTGGGCCAAGACGCCGCGTATTGGCGGTTGAGGTCGAGCCATTTCTCGGCCACCGCCTCGCTATCCGGCACGATCGCCTCGGCCGGGCATTCCGGCTCACAGACGCCGCAATCGATGCACTCATCGTGGTGGATGACGAGCATGTTCTCGCCCTCGTAGAAGCAGTCGACCGGGCAGACCTCGACACAGTCCAGGTACTTGCACTTGATGCAGGCTTCGGTGACGACATAAGTCATGATGAGCAACTCTTCCGGCAATACGAGCGGCGCTCACGCGGGCGCTCAGTTGACGTCCTTCTCCGGCGCCTTGGCGGGTGCGCCACCTTCCCTTCGCTGCAGAGCGCGCTGCCGCGCCGCGCCCCGTTCGCGGTCGGGGACATAGAGCAAACCGCCTATACGGCGCAAGAGCGTATCCTCCATCGTGTCGACCTCGCCATCGGCCGGCACGACCTCCCAGAGCATCTCCATCAGTTCGATCCGCTGCTCAAGGGAGAAGCGATCGTTGATGACCCTGGTGAAGCGGAAGAGCTGGCCCGACTGCTTGCTGGCCTGCTCCGCCGCGACGACGAGTTGGCGCGCCGCCGCAGCCGACAGCTTGAAGTGGCGCTCTAGGATGCGATAGATGACGGCCCACTCGCGCGGGTCGATCTGGTCGTCGATATGAGCGCACTCGATGAGCAGCGCCGCCACGGCAAGCTGCGCCTCGTCGGTGCCGCCGCGCGCCGGCGATTTCGTGCTGCCTTCGAGCCACGCCTTGATCTCGTCAAGCATGGGGTCTGCGTATCATGTGCCCCTTTCTGCTTCAACCCCTGCCGGGGTGGGGTTTTGCACCCTGCGCCGGCTTGTCCGCGCGCCGATCGAAGGCTAGTGTTCCGGCCTGAGGGGTTCCGACCGTCAGGCTGGAACACTAGCAAAACCAAATGGACAGGCTATGGGCCTGACGGCCGACGGGCCGGGGAGGCGCTGCGGCGCTGTACGGAATCGGACGCTCTGCTGTGATCTATTACGACACCCCACTGAAACGGCGCCGCGCCCGCCAGCAACAAATCCGGCGATGTTTACGCTTGGTTGCGAAATAGTGAATAACATGGCGCGGGCCGCCGTTCTGGTGCGGCCTCCGGCATCGAGGGAGCCCTGATCACGTGGCGTCGCGCGGAAAGGTCATCGTTTTGCATTTCGTCGGCCAGATGCCGCTCGCCGGCATCGCGTGGCAGGCCATGCATTATGTCCTCGGGTTGGAGCGGCTCGGCTACGAAGCCTGGTACATCGAGGATGGCGGCGCCAACCCCTACGATCCGCGCGCCAACAGCGTCGTCATGGAATGTGACTACAACGTCGCCTATGTCGAGCGGATGATGGCGGCGCACGGCCTGGCCGGGCGCTGGGCTTATTGGGATGCGATCAACGACGTCTATCTTGGCCTGTCGCGCGAACGGGTTCAGGCCCTCTACCGCGAGGCCGACGCGCTCATCAATCTTTGCGGCGCGACGCGGTTGCGCGAGGAGCACATGG
>DATAQP010000114.1:0-9263 GCA_036264595.1 Allostellaceae bacterium | reverse complement strand
CTCGCGCCAACCGAGCCCGCTGAACGGTTTCTCTGCATTCCAGGCGACCGGCGTGCGCTTTCCCGGCGAACCTGGCGGCGGGAAGGGGAAGATCAGCGAGGTCGCCGCATGGTGGATGATGTGGCCGGTAGCCTGATGATGTTCCTGATGGATAAGGCCGTAGAAGACGGTGACGGTCTTGTGCGGCATCAGGAGGTCGATCGCCACCTTGCCGTCCTTGGTCGCCCAATCCCATTGCGGATAGAGATCGAAGAGCGGCCGGTGCGCGAACACCACGATACGGGCATCCGGACCCTGCTTCTTGAGATCGTCGCCCAGCCATTTGAGCTGTTCCTCGCCGATTGCCCCGGTCGGGTCGGAGACGTTGTCGATCGCGATGAAATGCACGCCCTTGTGATCGAAGGTGTAATGCGTCGGGCCAAAGAACTCCTGATACGCGGCGCCCTTGTCGAGCGAGGCATCGTTTTCACCCGGCAAGTAGCGAATATTCTGCGTTTTCAGCCCCTTGACGATATCGCGGAACTCGCCCATCCGCTTCTTGCGCTCGGCAACGTCGTCGGTCGTATGCGTGAGATCGCCGGTGAAGACGATGAAATCGGGCTGCTGCGGCAGGGCGTTGACCGCCTCGACCGCGAGCTTCAGCGTGTTGGCCGCCTCGGGGTTGGGCGGGCCCTTGAAGCCCCAATGGGTGTCGGAGAGCTGGACGAAGAAGAAATCCTCGGCGGCCGGTGCGGCGCGCGCCGCACCGATGCCGAGCGGGCCGGAAGCCAACGGATTGCCGAGGCCGGAGGCGAAGACGACGCCGCCGAGGCCGATCAGCTTGGCGAACTGCCTGCGATCTAGGACGCTGCTCATGCTAAACTCCCTGTTGGGACGATGGACGCTGGGTAGACCGGGGACGCCCGCCGGTTATTCCGGGTTTTTCGTCGGCTTCTTTCGGAACCTTCCGGATTGCCCGGGAATAAATTGCGCGGCAGGCGAGTCTTACGGTCGGATCGGTCCGCAAGGGGGCAGGTTGGTCGAGCAAGCGAGGCTGAGGCGGTTCAACGAGATCGCCGTGCCACATCTGGACGCCGCCTATAACCTGGCGCGTTGGCTGACGCGTAACGAGCACGATGCCGAGGACGTGGTGCAGGAAGCCTATTTGCGCGCCTTCAAGTTCTTCGACGGCTATCGCGGCGGCGACGCGCGCGCCTGGATCCTCAAGATCGTCCGCCATACCTGCTTCACCTGGCTGGCGCGCAACCGGCCGGCCGAGGTCGTGGCGCGCGACGACGAGGAGCACGAGGAGCGGACGGTGGCGGCGCAAGGCGCGGCGCCCAACGACCCCGAGACGCTGCTCCTGCAGCGGCTCGACAGCGAATTGCTCAACCGGCTGATCGACAAGCTTTCCACCCCTTATCGGGAGATCCTGGTATTGCGCGAGATCGAGGATTTGTCCTATCGCGAGATCGCCGAGGTGCTCGCTTTGCCGATCGGCACGGTGATGTCGCGCCTGGCGCGGGCGCGCGAGAAGCTGCAACGCGCCGCTCGCGGCAGCGTCACCCCGAGGCTGGTGAAATGACCTGCAAGGATACCCCTGATCTCGTCCAAGCCTATGCCGACGGCGAACTCAGCGGCGATCAGGCCGACGCCCTCGAGGCGCATCTGCGCGACTGCGCCGATTGCACGCGGCTGGTCGAGGCGCAGCGCGGCTGGCAGCGCACGGTGCGGGCGGGGATGACGCGGTTCGCCGCCCCCGACCGGTTGCGTGCCCGCCTCGCCGTCGCCTTGACCGAGGCGGACGAGGCAATCGAGGCCCCGCCGCGGCAGCGCGCCGGCTGGCGGCCGCTGGCGATGGCGGCGTCGCTAGCCTTCGCCGTCGTCGCCTCGTCCGGGCTGACCGCCTATTTCACCCTGCCGAACGAGCAGGACCGCATGCTCGACAATGTCGTTTCCGGTCACGTGCGGTCATTGATGGCCAACCATCTCACCGACGTTCCGTCATCCGACCAGCACACGGTGAAGCCGTGGTTTCACGGGCGCATCGATCTCGCGCCGCCGGTCGACGATCTGGCGCCGCAGGGTTACAAGCTGGTCGGCGGACGGCTCGACTATCTCGACCGCCAGCCGGCGGCGGCGCTCGTCTATCAGCGGCGCGAGCATCCCATCAATCTGTTCGTCGTGGCGGCGCCGACGCCGGCCGCGGGCGAAAGTAAGGCGGGCGACGGCAAGTCGGGCGACATCACGAGCCTGTCCGAGCGCGGCTACAACGTCCTGCATTGGAGCGCCGGCGGCATGGCGTTCTGGGCGGTGTCGGATCTCGATCTCGGTGAGCTCAAGGAATTCGCCCGCCTCTACCAGGCGCGCAGCGTCGCGCCTCCCTCGTAGAAAGCCGGCCTCGTAGAAAGCCCGGCCCGTAGAAAGCCGGTCCGTAGGAAGCAGCAGCGCGCGTATCTACCGAGCGGGCTGGCCGCGGCGATCGAGCCAGGCGAGGCCGCCGGCGAGATCGAGACCGTTGGCGCGGCCGATGGCGAGCGCCTCGTCGCGGCTGAGCCCGCCGGCGAGGATCTCGCCGAGCGCCCACAGCGTCGCCGAGCGCGTGCCGCTGCGACAATAGGCGAGCACCTTGCCGTTCGCCGCCGCCACTTCCTGCCGAAAGGCGGCAACCGCCTCGTCGGACAAGGTCGCAGCGGTCACCGGAATGTGACGGTAGGCGAGGCCGGCCGCTTGCGCGAGCCGCGCCGCCTCCGCCGAGGAGAGCTGGCCCGCTTCCTCGCCGTCGGGGCGATTGTTGATGACGGTGCGGATACCCGCCGCGGCGAGCGCGGCGAGATCCTCGGCGGCGATTTGCGGCGCCACCATCACCCGATCGGTCAGCTTGCTCGTCCGCACGTCGTCCTCGGCCCCGCGCCCGTCAGCTCTGGTCGATGCGCAGGGCGACGAAGCGCAGATCGCCGGCGCGATCGACGAGCAAGAGGACCGATTTGCGGCCGCTTTTCTTGGCCTCGTCGATCTTGGCGGCGACCTGGCCGGGATCCTTGACCTCCTGCTGGGCGACTTCGACGATGATGTCGCCGGGGCGCAAGCCCTTCTCGGAGGCCGGGCTGTCGGCGGCGACCTCGACGACGACGACGCCCTCGGTGTCATCGGCGAGCGAGAATTTCTGCCGCAGCTCGGGCGTGACGTTGGACAGCGACAGGCCGAGCGCCTTGACCGTCGGGCCGGCGCTCTGCGATGGCGTCGACGGACCGGTCGCCGTGCTGGCCACCTTCTCGGTCTCGTCGAGCTCGCCGACCTTGACGTCGACGACTTGCTCCTGGCGCTTGCGCCACACCGTCACCTTGACCGACTTGTCGATCGGCGTCTCGGCGACGAGGCGCGGCAGGCGCTTCATGTCGGGCACGTCCTTGCCGTCGAACTTGATGACGATGTCGCCGGGCTGGATGCCGGCAACCTGCGCCGGGCCCTTGTCGCTGACGCTGGCGACGAGGGCGCCGCGCGCCTTGTCGAGGCCGAGACTCTCGGCGATCTCGTCGCTCACCCCCTGGATGCGCACGCCGAGCCAGCCGCGCCGCGTCTTGCCGTACTCCTTGAGCTGCATCATCACCGGCTTGGCGAGCGCCGAGGGAATGGCGAAGCCGATGCCGATCGAGCCGCCGGACGGCGAGTAGATGGCGGTATTGATGCCGACCACCTCGCCGTTCATGTTGAACATCGGGCCGCCGGAATTCCCGCGATTGATCGACGCGTCGGTCTGGATGAAATCGTCGTAGGGGCCCTGCTGGATGTCGCGCGCCCGCGCCGAGACGATGCCGGCGGTGACCGTGCCGCCGAGACCGAACGGATTGCCGATCGCCAGCACCCAGTCGCCGACCTTCATCTGGTCGCTGTCGCCGAAGGGCACGGCGGTCAGCGGCTTGTCGGTCTTGACGCGCAGGAGGGCGAGGTCGGTCTTGGTGTCCTTGCCGACGAGTTCGGCCTTCAGGCTGGTGTCGTCATGCAGGATGGCGGTGATCTCGTCGGCATCGGCGATGACGTGGTTGTTGGTGACGACCAGGCCCGAGGGATCGATGATGAAGCCGGAGCCGAGCGAGGTGGCGCGCCGCGGCTGCGCCTCGGGACGCTGCTGCTGGCCGCGCGGCAGGTTCTTGTCGAGGAAGTCCTTGAAGAATTCCTCGAACGGCGAGCCAGGCGGGAATTGCGGCACTTCCGGGCGCTGCCGATCGGCCTTGAGGGTCTGCGTCGTCGAGATGTTGACGACGGCGGGAAGCAGCTTGGCCGCGAGGTCGGAGAAGCCCTCGGGCCCCGCCTTGGCGGCAGCCGGGCCGGCGCCGCCAAGCAGCGCCACGACCATGACGAGAGCGAGCGGCAGGGACAACCAGCCTTGCGCGCGGTGCGGGCGCCGGTTGCCGACTTGGCCAATAGACGAACGGCTCACGGCAGTATTCTCCATCCTCGAAATCGGGCGCGATTGGCGAAGTCTACGGCAAACGGCGCCGGAAACCCACAGCTTCGACATCCCATACCGGCTATCGTGCAATGACGGGCCCGGCCCATGGCCGGCTATGCAACGACGGCAACATGGTGAAATTACGGCAGAGCCAAGCAGTTCCTCACCGTCGGATCAGCCAGACGAAGATCACCCCGATGCAGGTGGCGGCGAGGCCGACGGTGCGCAGAATCGGCGCCGGCACCGTCAGCATCTGCACGACGACCCGCCGCATGCCTTCGGGAAAGAGCGCGTAGAGCGCCCCCTCGATGACCAGCACGAGGGCAAGCGCGGTACCCAGATCCTTCATGCCCAGCGCGGCGCCGTGGGGGAATAAGAGGCAATCAGGGCTTGGCGTTCCCCTCGGCCGCCGAGTGGGGGGCCGCCGGCTGGGCGTCCGCTGCCCCGCCCTTGCCGCTGGAGCTGCCGAAGAAGCGGAAGAAATCGCTGTCCGGCGACAGAACCAGGGTGGTGTTCTGCCCGCCGAGCGCCTCGCGATAAGCCTGCATCGAGCGATAGAAGGCGAAGAAGTTCTTATCCTTGCCGAAGGCATCGGCATAGATCTTGACCGACTCGCCCTCGCCCTGGCCGCGCAGGATCTGCGCCTGCTTCTGCGCCTCGGCGATGATCACCGTGCGCTCGCGCTCGGCGACCGAACGGATGCGCTGGGCGTACTCGTCGCCCTGGGCGCGAAACTCCTGCGCCTCGCGTTGCCGCTCGGACTGCATGCGCGCGAAGATCGCCTGGCTGTTCTCCTCCGGCAGATCGGCACGGCGCAGCCGTACGTCGATGACGTCGATGCCGAAGGGCTTCGCCTGGGTGGCGACCTCCTCTGTAATCTGGCGCATGATCTTGCTGCGCTCGTCGGAGAGCACCGAGCCGAGGGTGATGTTGCCGAGGACGCGCCGCAGGCTGCCGCTGATCGTCGCGTTGAGCCGGCCGCGCGCGGCGAGCTCAGTGCCCATCGACTGGTAGAAGCGCAACGGGTCGACGATGCGGAAGCGGGCATAGCTGTCGACCACCAGACGCTTCTGGTCGGCGGCGATGACCTCTTCGGTCGGCGGGTCGGTATCGAGCACCCTTCGGTCGAAGTAGACGACGTTCTGCAAGAACCACGGCCGCTTGAAGTGCAGGCCGGGATCGCGCACCTCGCGCCTGAACTCGCCGAATTGCAGGACGATCGCCTGCTCGGTCTGGTCGACGGTGAACACCGAGCCGAGCCCGAGGAACACCAGGACGGCCACCGTCACGACGACGACGGTCACGGGGAGGCGGTTCATGGCTTGGGCCCCCGCTGGTTGGAAACCTGGCCGGGGCTGAGGCGCTGGCCCTGCCCGGTGCTGGCGCCGGGTACCGTCGGCACAGACGGCGACGCCGTCGCATGGCTCAGCTCCGGGAGCGGCAAATAGGGCACGACGCCGGAGCTCTGCGCCGATTTGTCGATGACGATCTTGCTGGCGCCGCGCAATATGTCCTGCATCGTCTCGATGTAGAGACGGGTCGTCGTCACGTCCTGCGCCGTCAGATAGGAGTTGTAGACCGAGAGGAACCGCTCGGCCTCGCCCTGCGCCTCGGCGACCACCTGCGCCTTGTAGGCCTCGGCCTCCTGCACCAGACGGACGGCGTCGCCGCGCGCCACCGGCAGGATGCTGTTGCGATAGGCCTCGGCCTCGTTGCGCTTGCGCTCCTGGTCGGCGCGGGCGCGCTGCACGTCGCGGAAGGCGTCGATGACGGGCGCCGGCGGATCGACCTTCTGCAGCTGGACCTGGGTCACGGTGATGCCGCCGCCATAGCTGTCGAGGATCTCTTGCAGCAGCTTCTGCGTGTCGTTCTCGATCTTGCCGCGTCCTTCGGCGAGCGCCGCGGCGATCGGCGTGCGGCCGACGACCTCACGCACCGCGCTTTCCGCCACCGCCTTCACCGTGCCCTCGGGGTTCCTGATATTGAAGAGATAGCGCGACGCGTCGTTGATCACCCAGAACACGGTGAAGTTGATGTCGACGATGTTCTCGTCGCCGGTCAGCATGAGCGCCTCTTCGGGCACCTGGCGGGCACCGCCGCCGCGACCGACGGCGCCTTCGGCGCCCGAGCGGAAGCCGACCTCGAGGCGATTGACGCGCGTGACCTTGGGGGTCAGCACGGATTCGATCGGCGACGGCCAACGCCAATGCAGGCCGGGATCGGTCTTGTAGACGTATTGGCCGAAGCGAAGCACGACGCCCTGCTAGTCCGGCAATACGCGATAGATCCCGCTGGCGAGCCACAGCGCGACCACCGCGATGACGATGTAGATGATGCCGCGCCCGCTGCCGACGCCGCCAGGCATCAGCTTGCGGAACTGATCCTGGCCGCGGCGCAGCAGGTCCTCGATATTCGGCGGCTGCGGTCCGCGTCCGCGCGGCGTCTGCCCATTGCCGCCACGTGGCGGGCCACCCCACGGGCCGCCGCCCCAAGGACCGCCGCCGCTCATGTTGAAAATTCCCATCTAGACTGCAGACTCCCTCGGCGCGGGCACGGCGCGCCTTTGCAAACCGCGTGCTGCTCCCTTATATGACAGCTTATCGAGCGGGGCGCAAAGTTCGCCCCCGATAAATGGGAAACCGGCCGAGATGTCAAGCACCAGCGCGGTTGGCGAGCAACAGGTTCTCGACGCGCTGCGGACCGTCCGCGACGTCGAGCGCGGCGGCGATGTCGTCAGCCTCGGCATGGTTTCCGGCCTCGCCGTGCGCGACGGCCACGTCGCCTTCGCGCTCGAGGTCGAGCCGGCGCGCGCCGCCGGGCTCGAGACCTTGCGCAAGGCGGCCGAGCAGGCGGTCGACGCCTTGCCGGGCGTGCTCTCGGTGAGCGCCGTGCTGACCGCCCAGAAGGCGGCACCGGCGGGGCGCGGCCAGGGCCACGGGCAGGCGCACGGGCCGGGACACAGTCACCGGCCGGCGGGGCAGGCCGCGCCGGCCAAACCGTTGGTCCCCGGGGTCAAGACCATCGTCGCCGTCGCCTCGGGCAAGGGCGGCGTCGGCAAATCGACGACGGCGGTCAATCTCGCGCTCGGCCTCGCCGCCAACGGCCTCAAGGTCGGCATTCTCGACGCCGACATCTACGGACCGTCGATGCCGCGCATGCTCGGCATCACCGGCAAGCCGAACTCGCGCGACGGCCGTATTCTCGAGCCGATGCAGAATTACGGCGTCAAATGCATGTCCATGGGCTTCCTCGTCGCCGAGGACACGCCGATGATCTGGCGCGGCCCGATGGTGATGAGCGCGCTCAACCAGATGCTGCGCGACGTCAACTGGGGCGAGCTCGACATTCTCGTCGTCGACCTGCCGCCAGGCACCGGCGACGCCCAGCTCACCATGGCGCAGCAGGTGCCGCTCTCCGGCGCCGTCATCGTCTCGACGCCGCAGGACATCGCGCTGCTCGATGCGCGCAAGGGACTCAACATGTTCCGCAAGGTCGATGTCCCGGTGCTCGGCATCATCGAGAACATGAGCTATTTCTCCTGCCCGAATTGCGGCCACCGCAGCGAGATCTTCAGCCATGGCGGGGCGCGGCGCGAGGCGGAGAAGCTCGGCGTCGAGTTCCTCTGCGAGGTGCCGCTCGACATCGCCATCCGCGAGACCTCCGACGAGGGCACGCCGATCGTCGTCGCGCAGCCCGAGAGCGAACACGCCATGGCCTATCGCCTCCTGGCCAAGCGGGTCTGGGAGAAGGTCGCGGGCACGACGCAGCGTCAGGCGCCGCGCATCGTGGTCCAATAGCCCAGTAGCAAGGCGCGTATCCTGGAATCGTCCTCGCCATCGCGATCCTCCGGGGCGCGCATCGCGCGCTGGATCCTGATCCTCTATCTCGTCGGCATCGCGGTCGATTTCGCCTGGCACATCCACTTCTACCTGACGACCGGCGACCGCGAGATCGAGGGCTATGAATGGATCATCGGCCTGCAGGCCAGCCTGTTCTGGCCGCTCGACCTCCTCGCCCATGTGATTCTCGCCTTGCGCTAGCCGCTCCCGCCCCTACGCGACCCGGGCGCGACCGGGGCGCTTGCCGCGCCGCAACGTTCCCGATACAACGCCGGCGTCACACGTATCGTGCAGGAGACGGCAGTCATGGCAGGCGCGGACAGCAAGCCGGGCGATATCAAAAAAGTAGTGCTCGCCTATTCGGGCGGCCTCGACACCTCGGTCATCCTTAAATGGCTGCAGGAGACCTACCGCTGCGAGGTCGTCACCTTCACCGCCGATCTGGGGCAAGGCGAGGAGCTGGAGCCGGCGCGCAAGAAAGCGGAGATGTTCGGTGTCAAGGAGATCTTCATCGAGGATCTGCGCGAGGAGTTCGTCCGCGACTTCGTCTTTCCGATGTTCCGCGCCAATGCGCTCTACGAGGGTGAATACCTGCTCGGCACCTCGATCGCCCGGCCGCTGATCGCCAAGCGCCAGATCGACATCGCCAACCAGGTCGGCGCCGACGCGGTCGCGCACGGCGCCACCGGCAAGGGCAACGATCAGGTGCGCTTCGAGCTGACCTATTATGCCTTGAAGCCCGACATCAAGGTGATCGCGCCGTGGCGCGAATGGGATCTCGGCTCGCGCACCAAGCTCCTCGACTATGCCGAGAAGCACCAGATCCCGATCGCCAAGGGCAAGGCCGGCGAGCCGCCTTATTCCACCGACGCCAACCTGCTGCACATCAGCTACGAAGGCCGCGCGCTCGAAGATCCGTGGGTCGCTCCCGACGATTCGATGTTCACGCGCTCGGTCTCGCCGGAGAAGGCGCCCGACCATCCGACCTTCAT
>DATAQP010000108.1:0-3115 GCA_036264595.1 Allostellaceae bacterium | reverse complement strand
CCATGAATGCTACTCCCCACCGGCCGGACTTTCGCAGGTAGGCCGCGCCGGGACAATTGAAATGTCGGTCATGGACATTGCCTGTAGGGGCCGCCCTTGTGGCGGCAAGCGGGCCGGGACAAGCCCGGCCCCTACGTATCTCTAAACCGTCGGTCCCTTGTCGCGCCAGGGTGCCGCCGCCTCGAGCTGGGAGGCCAGACGGAAGAGCGTCGCCTCGTCGCCGTAGCGACCGGCGAACTGTACGCCGATCGGCAGGCCTTCGGCGTTCCAATGCAGCGGCAGCGAGGCGGCCGGCTGGCCGGTGATGTTGAACAGCGGCGTGAACGGCATGAAGGCGGCCAGGCGCTCGGTGAAAATGTCGAGATCCTCGAGCATCATGTCGAGATGGCCGAGCGCGACCGGCGGTTGCGCCAGGGTCGGGGAGATCATCACATCGTAGCGCTCGAAGAACGGCGCAATCGTGCGGCCGATGCCGTGAATGGTCTGTATGGCGGCGGCATATTCGACGGCAGTGTGTTGTCCTCCCCTCTCCGCCATCCGCCAGGTGACGCGCTCGACGTCGCTTGGACCCGGCGCGCGGCCGAGCGCGCGGCCACGCTGCTCCAGTGCATTGCGGAGATTGGCGGAGATGATGACTCCCGTGGCGCCCTTGAAGATCGGCGGGACGGAGGGCAGCGTGGCCGGCTCGACGACATGGCCGAGCCCGGCGCAGAGACGGGCGGCGCTCTCGGCGGCGGCGACGCAATCGGGATGGACCGGCGTCCCGTCCGGCGGCACGGTGACCAGGGCAATGCGGAGCTTTCCCGGGTCGGAGCCGACCTCTGCGAGGAATGGCCGCGCCACTGGCGGCGCCGGATAGGGATCGCCGGGTGCCGCGCCATGCGTCGCGTCGAGCAGCGCGGCGCTGTCGCGCACGCTGATCGTCACCGTATGGCCGACGCTCATGCCGCTCCAGCCCTCACCGACGAGCGGCCCGGAAGGGTTGCGGGCGCGCGTCGGCTTGAGGCCGAAGAGGCCGCAGCACGAGGCCGGAATGCGGATCGAGCCGCCGCCATCGGTGGCATGGGCGGCGGGCAGCATACGCGCAGCCACCGCCGCCGCGGCACCGCCGGAGGAGCCGCCGGCGGTGCGCGCCGTGTTCCAGGGATTGCGCGTCGGCCCGTGCCGGGCCGGCTCGGTCGAGGCGTTGAGGCCAAATTCCGGCGTCGCGGTGCGGGCGAGCACGACCAGCCCAGCGGCTTGATAGCGCTCGGTGATGGTGGCATCGACCTGAGCAATGAAACCATCGAAGAAGCGGCTGCCGAACGAGGTCGGCACGTCCTTCTGGAAGGCGCCGAGATCCTTGAGCATGAAGGGCACGCCGGTGAAGGGCCCTTGCGGCAGCCCGGCGGCAACGGCTTCGCGCGCCCGGTCGTAGAGCGTGTGGACGACGGCGTTGAGCCGGGGATTGTCCCGCTCGACGCGCGCGATCGCCGTCTCCAGCAGCTCGGCGGCGCCGATCTCCTTGCGGGCGACGAGATCGGCGAGGCCGAGCGCGTCGTAGCGGTCGTATTCGGCGAAATTAGCCATCGCTCACATCCGATCCATCGCAGCGTGGTTGTATCGTATCGCGAACCAAATAGACTGAGTAAGGCAATTTGGAATTCGCCTCATACTCGCCGGGAGCGCCGCGCCATGTTTCTCTTCCGCAACTGCAATCTGCTCGATCCCGCCAGCGGCGAGCTGCACCCCGGCACCGACATACTGGTCGAGGGCGACCGCTTCAAGGAGGTTTCCGACCGGCCGATCCAGAGCGCCGGCGCGACGGTGATCGATGTCGGCGGCCGCACGGTGATGCCGGGCCTCATCGATGCGCATATCCATGTCTATCTCTCGGAGGTCAATCTCCAGCTCCTCGACGCCATACCGCTCACCTTGATGGCGGGGCGCGCGGCGACGCTGATGCGAGCGATGATCGATCGCGGCTTCACCACGGTGCGCGACACCGGCGGCGCCGATTGGGGCATTCGCGAGGCGGTCGAGAGCGGCCATCTCGTCGGGCCGCGCCTCTTCATCGCCGGCCAGGGCCTGACGCAGACCGGCGGGCACGGCGATTTCCGCAGCCGCACCGATGCGGGCGCGACCTGCGCCTGCTGCAGCGGCGTCAGCCTGATCTCGCGCATCGTCGACGGCGTGCCCGAGATGCTGCGCGCGACGCGCGACGAGCTGCGCAAGGGCGCCGATCACATCAAGCTGATGGTGTCGGGCGGCGTCGCCTCGCCCAACGATCCGCTCGATAGCTTGCAATTCACCGTCGAGGAGATCCGCGCCGCGGTCGGCGAGGCGCGCTCGTGGAAGAAATATGTCTGCGCCCACGCCTATGGCGCCGACGCCATCGCGCGCGCCGTCGAATGCGGCGTGCGCTCGATCGAGCACGGCAATCTGATCGACGCGCCGACCGCCAGGCTGATGCGCGAGCACGGCGCCTTCATCGTCCCGACCCTCGTCGCCTATGACGCGATGAAGCGGCGCGGCGACGAGTTCGGCCTGCCGGCAGTGAGCCGCGAGAAGAACGTCCGCGTACTCGAGGCGGGTCTGCGCTCGCTCGAGATCTGCAAGGCGGCCGGCGTCGAGATCGGCTTCGGCAGCGACCTTCTCGGCCAGCTCCAAATCGACCAGTCGCGCGAGTTCCTGATTCGCGCCGAGGCGCTGTCGCCGGCCGAGATCATCCGCTCCGCCACGCTGGTCAATGCGCGGCTGCTGCAGCGCGAGGGCGAGCTCGGCGTGGTCGCGCCGGGCGCCTTCGCCGATCTCCTGGTCGTCGACGGCAACCCGCTCAAGGACATCGCCCTCCTCACCGAGCAGGGCGCGCATCTGCCTGCCATCATGAAAGGCGGCAGGTTCCACAAGAACACGCTGGGCGCGTGAGTTGCAGCGAGTTCGTCGTAAACACCCCCTCTCCCGCTTGCTCTCGGCGTGGCTCTGCCACGCCTGCCGCGACAGCGGGGACCAAAGGTCCCCGCGAGAGCGGGAGAGGGTCGGGGTGAGGGCTGGGCGCTGTGACCGTGCCGTCCTTGATCCGCCGATCCTCCCAAACCCTCACCCTGCCCTCTCCCGCAGGCGGGAGAGGGTTCCT
>DATAQP010000088.1:0-3379 GCA_036264595.1 Allostellaceae bacterium | reverse complement strand
GCGTTCCGCCTGGCGGGAGCTGGGCGCTTCCGGACGCCTGCCGCAATTCATCCTGCTCTGCCTCGGCGTCTGGCTGCATGCGGCGGACACGCTGGTCACCGCCACCATCATGCCCCCCGTCGTCGAGGATATCGGCGGCGTCGCCTATGTGAACTGGACGATCTCGCTCTATCAGATCGGCTCGATCCTCGCCGGCGCCGCGACCGGCGCATTGTCGCGCCGCCTCGGCTTGCGGCGGATGCTGATCGGCGCCGCTGCGGTCTACGGGCTCGGCTGCATCGCCAATGCCCTGACCCCCGACATGGCGATCATGCTGGCGGCGCGCCTGGTCCAGGGCTTCGGCGGCGGTGCCATGCTGACGGTAAGCTACGTCGCGATCCAGCTGCTCTTTCCCGAGCGGCTGTGGACGCGGCTGATGGCCATCGTGGCGATGATCTGGGGCGTCGCCGCGCTCTGCGGGCCCCTGATCGGCGGCCTCTTCGCCCATGCCGGCATCTGGCGCGGGTTGTTCTGGACCTTCGCCGCCCAGGCCGCGCTGCTCGCCGCTGCCGCACTCACCCTGCTCGGCGAGAATGCGCGCGATGCGCCGCCGCCTGGGCGCTGGCCGTGGTGGCCGCTGACGCTGCTCGCCGCCGCGACGCTGCTGATCGCCGAGGCCGGCGCCGTCGCGCGGCCCGCTTTGTCGGTGCCGCTGGGCGCGGCGGGGCTTGGCTTGCTCTACGGGGCGGCGCGCTGCGATGGTCGGATGGGCAATCGCCTGCTGCCGGCGCAGCTGCTCGACATCGGGAGCGCGCTCGGGGCCGGGCTGCTGATGGTGTTCGCGCTGTCCGCCGCCACCACCGCCTTCTGGGCCTATGGGCCGTTGATCCTGCAGGTCGCCTTCGCCGTCGATCCGCTGGTCTCGGGGTATCTCATGGCGGCGGAGGCGCTCGCCTGGAGCTTATGTACCGTCATGACCGCCGGCGTCCGGGAGTCGCGGGACTGGCTGGTCATTCGGCTCGGCGTCGCCGTAATCGCGGTCAGCGGGGTCGGCTTCATCATCGTCATGCCGGCCGGCGCGTTGCCCGGAATCCTCGTCTGCATGCTGCTGCAGGGCGCCGGCTTCGGCCTCTGCTGGCCGTTCATCGTCCGCCGCACGGTGATCCTGGCGCCGGCGCATGAGCGCGGTCTCGCCGCCTCGGCCGCGCCGACCGTGCAGCGCATCGGTTACGCCGTCGGTGCCGCCGCCGCCGGCATCGCTGCCAATGCCGCCGGGCTGGGCGACGGTATCACCGTCGAGACGGCGCGCGCCGCGGCGTTCTGGGTCTTCGCGGCATTCCTGCCGCTTTTCGCGATCGGCGCCGCCGCGGCACTGCGCTTCACCGCGCGGCCGCCGTGATCGGCCGCGCCACACCGGGCCGGGCAAATGTTGGCGCGCCGGTCGTGCCGCGCTATGCTCGCCGCCGGCGAATGATATCACCCGGTGTCCGCTGACGGCGCCGGCAACAAAGGGGGAAGGCGATGATGCGACGAGCAGCTTTGATCGTGAGCGGCGCCATCTTGGCGTTATCCGGCGGCATGGCGGCGGCGGAAACGCCGAAAGACACCGTCGTGATGGCCAAGCAGATCGACGACATCATCTCGCTCGATCCCGGCGAGGTCTTCGAGTTCTCGGGCGGCGAGGTGGTCGGCAACGTCTACGACAAGCTGCTGATGTTCGATCTCAACGACGTCAGCAAGATCGAGGGCCGGCTGGCCGAGAGCTGGACGGCCGAGCCGGACGGCAAGACCTATACGTTCAAGATGCGCAAGGGGCTGAACTTCGCCTCCGGCAATCCGATCACCGCCGAGGATGCGGCTTATTCGCTGCAGCGCGCCGTGATCATGAACAAGACGCCGGGCTTCATCCTGACGCAGTTCGGCTTCACCAAGGACAATGCCAAGGAGCGTATCAAGGCGACGAGCCCGGATACGCTGGTCCTTGTGACGGAAAAGCAGGTCGCGCCGACCTTCTTCTACTACTGCCTGACCGCCAACGTCGCCGCCATCGTCGACAGCAAGGTGGTACAGCAGCACGTCAAGGGCGACGATTTCGGCAATGAGTGGCTGAAGACCGCCTCGGCCGGCTCGGGCCCGTACATTCTGCGTGGCTGGAAGCCCAGCGAAAGCTACACGCTCGAGGCCAATCCCAAATACTGGGGCAAGAAGGCGATGACCAAGCGGGTCGTCGTCCGTCATGTCCCCGAGCTCTCGACCCAGCGTCTGCTGCTCGAGAAGGGCGATGTCGATTTCGCCCGCAACCTGACCCGCGATCAACTCGAGGCGATCAAGGGCAATGCCGATGTCACCACGCAGGCAGCGCCCAAAGGTGCCCTCATCTATCTCGGTCTCAACCAGAAGAACCAGTATCTCAGCAAGCCCGAAGTGCAGCAGGCGATGAAGTATCTCGTCGACTACGATTCGATCGTGAAGAACATCCTGACGGGCTCGTATGTCGTCCATCAGGCCTTCCTGCCCAAGGGCATGCTTGGCGCCATCGACGACAAGCCTTACAAGCTCGATGTCGCCAAGGCCAAGGAGCTGCTGGCGGCGGCGAAGCTCGACAAGGGCTTCACCATAACGATGGATGCGCCGGGCGTCTCGCCGTTGAGCGATATCGCCCAGGCAATCCAGGCGAGCTTCGCCCAGGCCGGGATCAAGCTCGAGATCATCTCCGGCGAGCAGAAGCAGGTGATCACCAAGTACCGCGCGCGCACGCACGATATGGTGCTGCTCTATTGGGGTCCGGACTACCAGGATCCCCATACCAACGCGCAGACCTTCGCGATGAACCCCGACAATTCCGACGGCGCGGCGACCAAGACGCTGGCCTGGCGCAATTCCTGGAACATCCCAGAGATGACGCAGCGTGCCGAGGCGGCGGTGGTCGAGCGCGACGGCGAGAAGCGCGCCGCGATGTACGAGGCGCTCGAGCGCGACCACCAGAAGAACTCGCCCTTCGTCATCATGTTCCAGCAGATCGAAGTCTCGGCGAACCGCAAATCCGTCGATGGCTTCATTCTCGGCCCGTCCTTCGATACCAACCTCTACGCCGGCATCGTGAAGCACTGAGCGTCGGGTTGGAGCGATCGCGGCCAGGCAAGTGGTGCCAATCGTGCTGGTGACAAGGTGGCGGTGACGGGAGGAGGGGGGCGCAGCGGCTTCGCGTTTCCCCTTCATCTGGTGCGGCGTGCGGCGAGCATCCTGGTCGTCGTCACGCTGACCTTTTTCGGCCGGCTGCTGGTCACCTTCGGGATCGGCCGGGTGATGCCGATCGACCCGGTACTCGCCGCGGTCGGCGACCGGGCGACTGCCGAGGTCTACCAGCGCACCCGCATCGAGCTCGGCCTCGATCTGCCGC
>DATAQP010000081.1:0-8783 GCA_036264595.1 Allostellaceae bacterium | reverse complement strand
CCCTGGGGGTTGCCCTCGATGCGCTCGATGTCGGCGAGCAGATCAGTGAAGGCTTGCACCTTGGCGACCTTGATCGCACCACCCTTGGAAGCGGGTAGCTCGTTCATCGTCTGCTTCACGTATTCCCATTTCAACGAGCAGATCTCCATTTGCCGGCAGCCGGTGATGAATACGCGAGCGGTCTTGCCGATGCGGACTCCCCCCCCGACCTTGCCGTCTCGCAATTCGACAAATCCTTTTTGGGGTGCTTCGGCCGAGCGCACAGCGGCCTCGGTCAGAGTAACGTGTTTGGTCATATCGCGGTCTCCTAGTGGGTAGATATCCCGCGACGCACGCCTGACCAGTGGCCCGGCTTACACCACGGCTTACACCACGCAGAGACAAAATCGTCGAACCGAACGGGCCTATTTTGGTCCAAATATCCCAATCAAATCCTTGGTTTGCTTTGTTCGGGTACACCCATCGACATCTAGTGACAAAGCCCTATTCATACTTTTAATCAAGGTGTCATGGGTTCGATTCCCATCGGGCTCACCAAGGGAGGCAAGGCACCATACGCGACGCGGTTATTTCCGCCCCATAGATGGTCACGAGCGTCGAAAAGCGCGCAGATCGCGGCCGGTGATTCGGATATTGGCGTCGTCGTCCAATTGGCGTGCGTGCACCCGCGCCTCCGCGATGCGCTCGAACGCCGTGCGATTGAGATGAAAATGGGCAATGCAGTCCTCGGCCTTGGGCCGTGCCCCGATGAGGGATTGCAGGACGCGTCGCGGCAGGAACACCTTTCCCTCGTAGTCGCCGAGACGGATGCTGAACTCGACCGCGTCCTCGTCGTCGTTCCAACTGGCATCGTCGGGAAACACGAACATGGCCGGGATGATATCACGCGGCGATCGGCTCCCGGCGGGCTGGAAAGGCGATTTTAATCCTCGCACGCTAAAACAACTGGGATGTTTTATCGCGTCATCGCATTTCGACGGCAAACCCTCGTCACCGCGGCACTTCGCGCCATGGCGACGCTCGCCTACCTCGCCAGCGGGGCCGCGCTAGCGGCCGACGCGCAGCACGCCTATCCCAAGCTCTTCGGCACCAGCGAGACGCGCTCGGAGAACATCAAGACATTTCCGAAATGGACTGACATGCTGGCACGCCACCATGCCGAGGAGAAGCGCGGTGACCCGGCTTGCCAGCCGACCCGCTTCTCCCGCTGCTCGGTGGCGGATTGGCTGAATTTCCTGGAGGACGAGAAGCGCAAGGACCGCCCGACGCAACTCGCCGACGTGAACAATTTCCTCAACCTGCATCCCTATGTTTTCGACAAGCTCAACTACTGGCAGACGCCGCGGGAATTCGCCCTCCACGATGGCGATTGCAAGGACTATTCAATCGCCAAGTATTTCTCCCTTAGATATCTCGGCTGGGTTACGGAGGATCTCCGTGTCGTCGTCGTCCAGGATCTCAATCTCAGGGTGGCGCACGCCGTCCTCGCCGTCTATATGAACGGCGCGATCATGATTCTCGACAATCAGGCGCGCCAGATCGTCCGCGCCGACAGCATCAGGCATTACCAGCCATACTACTCGATCAACGAATCATCCTGGTGGCTTCACAAGTCCTCGTAAGCAGCACGGTGAGCGGTGTCCTCGCGGGCCACGCGTGATGTTCGCCAGATATCTCGCCGAATACGGTTATCTCGCCATCCTCGTCTTCGCCTTCCTTGAAGGCGAAACGGCGATGCTGCTCGCCGGCTATGCCGCGCAGCAGGGACTCTTCGATTTCCGCCTGGTTCTCCTCCTCGGTTTCATCGGCGCCTTCGCCGGCGACCAACTGTGGTTCCACCTCGCCCGGCGTCATGGCGGGCGCTGGCTGGCGCGCCGCCCACACCTGGCGGAGAAGGCGACCAAGGCCAAGGCCCTGCTCGAGCGCCACGCGACGCTGTTCATCCTGAGCTTCCGGTTCATTTACGGGCTGCGCAATCTCGGAGCTGTCGCGGTTGCCCTCAGCAATGTGCCGACGCGGCGCTTCGTCGTGCTGAATGCCATCGCCGCTCTCGTCTGGGCGGTCCTCGTGATCGGCGCCGGCTATGTCTTCGGCGAGGCTGCCGCTTCCATGCTCGGCCATCTCGCCAGCCTGCAAAAACAGCTCCTGGCCGTCGCTGGCCTGCTCGCCTTCGCGGCGATCGCCTCGATCGTGCTGCGCCGCTGGCTGCTGAACAAGCTCAAGTAACCCGCCGTCGCCGTACCAGCTGCGACAAGTTTCGCCGTGCGCACCCTCTGACCTTCTGCTAAGAGCCGCCCCTATGTCCCTGGTACGCAGGATGTTTCCCCTCATCGTGACGCTCGGCCTGGCGTTTGCCGTCGGTCGCCAGGCGGTCGCCCATGCCTTGGTCGTCGAATCGTCGCCGGCGATCGATGGCAGCGTCGCCGGGCCGCAGATCGAGATCTCGCTGCGCTTCAACAGCCGGCTCGACCATCAGCGCTCGCGGCTAACACTGATCGACGCCGACGGGACCCAGCATCGGCTGACGCTGTCGCAGGACAGCGCACCCGACATGCTGCAGGCAAAGGCGACGGGCGTATCACCCGGCACCCATAAGTTGCGCTGGCAAGTCCTCGCCATCGATGGCCATATCACGCGCGGCGATATTCCCTTTCGTGTGACACAGCCCTGATCCTTCGCGATGACGTTGCTGCTTGACCTCTTCGGCTTCCTCAGCGTCGTTCTGCGCGGTCTGATGCTGACCGCGCAGTCGTTGACCGTCGGCGGCGTGGCCTTCCTTCTGCTGCTCGCCGCGCCCCTCTCGAGCGAGATCGGTGTCGCGGGCGCCGTCGTCATCAAGCGCAGTCGCACCCTGCTCGGCTGGAGCGCCATCGCCTTGGCGCTCGTCGCGGCGATCTCCGTGCTCATCGAGGGGGTGATCCTCGCCGACACGGTCGGCCTGACGGCAGGCGAGACGCTCGGCGCCGCCTTCGTGCTCGCCGGCATCGCCGTGATCGGCGCGTCCGTGGCGATTGCCTGGCTTACACTGCGTGACCGGAGCGCAGGTTTTTCCGGACTCGGCCTGCTCGCCTTGGCGGCGATCATTCTGATCGCGCAGACGATGACGAGCCATGCGGCGGCACAGATCGACGATCGTCTTCTCCTCGCCGCTGCCGATCTGCTGCATCAAGCGGGTGCGGCGGTGTGGATCGGCGGCATCCCGTATCTGCTCATCGCGCTGCGGCAATGCCCCGATCCCGTTACCTGGCGCCGCGTCGGCAAGCGCTTCTCGCATATCGCCATGGTCAGCGTCGCCGTGATCGTCATCGCCGGGTTGGTGATGGCCGTCGCCTATACCGGCTCGGTTGCGGCGATCTATGGCACGACCTACGGCGTCATGGTGATGACCAAGGTGGCGCTGCTATTTCATCTGCTGCTGCTCGGCGGGATGAACTACCTGCTCGTCGAGCGTCTGGCCGGAAATCCGGCGACGCCGATGCTGCGGCTGCGCCGCTTCGCCGAGGCCGAGATCGGCATCGGCATCACCTTGTTCTTCGCCGCCGCCTCGCTGACCTCCCTGCCGCCTGCCGTCGATCTCCCCAACGAGCTTGTCAGCTTCGCCGAGATCGCCGACCGCATGATGCCGACCTGGCCGCGGCTGAGCAGTCCCGATCATGCCGATCTCGCCATTCCGGCACTGCAGGCCAAGCTTGATGCCGAGGCGGCAGAGCATGCGCACAAGGCACAAGCCTTCGTGCCAGGTGCCGGCGACCTGCCGCCGCGCAATGCCGAGGACATCGCCTGGTCGGAGTATAATCACCATTGGTCCGGCCTCGTCGTCCTGGCGATCGGCCTCCTTGCGCTTGCCGAGCGCAGCGGCCGCGCGCCTTGGGCACGCAATTGGCCCCTGCTATTCCTCCTCCTCGCCGGATTCCTTTTCCTGCGCTCCGACCCCGAGACGTGGCCGCTCGGCGATATCGGCCTCCTCGAAAGCCTGCGCGACCCCGAGGTGGTGCAGCATCGCCTTTTCGTGCTGCTCATCGTCGGATTCGGCATCTTCGAATGGCGCGTGCGCACCGGTCGCACGGCGTCGGCGCAGGCGGCCCTCGCGTTCCCCTTGATCACCGCCCTCGGCGGCGCCTTGCTCCTGGCACATTCGCATGCGGTCATCAACGCAAAGGAGCAGCTTCTCATCGAATTATCACATATTCCTCTTGCGCTGTGCGGCGTCGCCGCGGGCTGGGCGCGCTGGCTCGAATTGCGGCTCGATCCGCCGGCCGGCCGGATCGCCGCCTGGATTTGGCCGGTCTGCCTCGTCCTCGTCGGTCTCGTGCTGCTGAACTATCGCGAGGCGTGATCGGCATGACGCACCTGGCGAGGAACCCGCGATGCTAGGACGCGCAATCGCTCGGCTGGTCGATATCAGCACGCGCGCCGCGCTGGCGGTGGTCGTGATCTGCCTTGTCGGCGGCGTCCTGCTCGGAACCTACGCGGTAACGCATCTCAGCGTCGACACCGACACCAACGACCTCATTTCGCCCGACCTGCCGTGGCGCAAGCGCGAGGCGGAGTTCGACCGCGCCTTTCCGCAGAACGTCGATCTCCTCGCCGTCGTCATCGATGGCGCCACGCCAGGCCAGGCCGAGGACGCGGCGACCTATCTGGCGCAATGGATGCGCGATCGCCCGCAGCTCTACAAGACGGTGCGCCGGCCCGATGGCGGCGAGTTCTTTATTCGCAACGGGCTGCTCTTCCTCTCGGTCAAGGAAGTCCAGGACGTCGCCGATCAGCTCATTGCCGCCCAACCCCTGCTCGGCTCGCTGGCTGCCGACCCCAGCCTGCGCGGCCTGTTCTCGGCGATCAGCCTGGCGCTCGAAGGGGTCAAGAACGGCGAGATCAAGCTCTCGGCGCTGGACGCGCCGCTGACCGCGCTGGCTGAACCGGTCGAAGCGGCCCTTGCCGGCCGGCCGCATCACTTGTCGTGGGAGACCCTGTTCACCGGGCGCGCACCGCAGGCGCAGGAGAAGCGGCGTTTCATCCTCGTGCAGCCCAATCTCGACTACAGCGCGCTCGAACCCGGCGCCAAGGCAAGCAGCGCGATCCGCACGGCGGCCCAGGAATTCGGCCTGACGCCGGAGCATGGCGTCCGCGTGCGGCTGACCGGGCCGGTCGCACTGTCGGACGAGGAGTTCAGCACCGTCGCCCAAGGCGCCGGCGGCGCGACGCTGATGTCATTTCTCCTCGTCTGCGTCATCCTCTTCCTCGCGCTGCGCTCATGGCGGATCATCGTGGCGATCGTCGGCACGCTGCTCGTCGGCCTCGCCGCGACCGCCGCCTTCGCCGCCGTCGCCATCGGATCCCTCAATCTGATCTCCGTCGCCTTCGCCGTGCTCTTCATCGGCATCGCGGTCGATTTCAGCATCCAGTTCAGCGTCCGCTATCGCGATGAGCGTTATCAGGTCGGCGCGTTGGGCCGCGCGATCGGCCGCGCCGGTCACGGTATTGCCGGGCCGTTGACCTTGGCCGCGACAACGACGGCGGTCGGCTTCTTCTCCTTCGTGCCGACGGCCTATTCCGGCGTTTCCGAGCTCGGGCTGATCGCCGGGACCAGCATGGCGATCGCTCTCGTCTTGAATCTCACCCTACTTCCCGCAGCGCTGAAGCTGCTCCACCCGCCCGGTGAATCAGAGCCCGTGGGATATCACTGGGCCAGCGGAATCGATGAGTTTCTGCTGCGCCAGCGGCGCCTCGTCATCATCCTCACCGCCGCCGTGGCGGCGGTCTGCATCGGGTTGCTGCCGCACTGGCGCTTCGATTTCAATCCGCTCAACCTCAAGGATCCAAAGACCGAGTCGGTGTCGACGTTGTTCGATCTAATGTCAGATCCGTCGACGACGCCCTATACCATCGATGTGCTGGCCGCATCGGTCACGGCGGCGGACGAGTTGGCCCGTCGCGTCGAGACTTTGCCGGAAGTCACGCAAGTCGTCACGATCTCGAGCTATATTCCCGAGAACCAGGATGAGAAACTGGCCATTCTCGGCGATGCCGAATTGCTGCTCGGACCGACGCTGTCGCCGCCGCAAGTCTTGCCGCCGCCCGACGACGCGGCGAATCTGACGGCGCTCGCCACCTGTGCCAGCAATCTTGCTGCGGCCGCCGGCAACGATGCCAGCCTGCCGGCAGCCCGCCTCGCCCGTGCGCTCGACGCGGCGGTCAAACGCGGGGCAACCATCCTTCCCGATCTCAGGGAGAGCATCGTCTCGGGCCTTCCCGGAAGGCTGCGCGATCTGCGCCTGACTCTCTCGCCGCAAAAGGTGACGATGGAAACGCTGCCCAGCGACCTTCGGCGTGCCTGGGTGAGCGAGGACGGCCGCAGCCGGCTCGAAATCTTTCCCAAGGGAGATCCGCGGAACAACATGGTTCTGGAGCGTTTCGTCGCCGCCGTTCGCACGCTTGCGCCGGAGGCGACCGGAAGTCCAGTCACCATTCAGGAATCCGGTAGTACCGTCGTCACCGCCTTCACCCGCGCGGGCTGCATCGCAATCGCGGCGATCACCCTTCTACTGCTGGTCATGCTGCGGCGGCTCCGCGATGTCGTCCTCGTTCTCATCCCACTCTGCCTTGCCGGGCTGCTGACCGCGGCGACCAGCGTGATGCTCGATCTCCCTCTGAACTACGCCAACATCATCACCTTGCCCCTGCTGCTCGGCATCGGCGTCGCCTTCGACATCTATTTCGTCATGCGCTGGCGCGCCGGCATGAGTGGACCGCTGCAGTCCAGCACCGCGCGTGCCGTGCTGTTTAGCGCCCTGACGACGATGACGGCGTTCGGAAGCCTGGCTCTGTCACGCCACCCCGGAACCGCGGAGATGGGCCGGTTGCTGACCATCTCTCTTGCTTACGTGCTGCTCTGCACTCTCGTCGTGCTGCCTGCCTTGCAGGGACCGGTCAAGCGGTAGCGAGCAGGCGGCGTCCCTCCTGTATCTGCCAGACGAGCAGCCCGGGGAGAAACAGGAGAAGGTCGCGCGCTCGCCGTGTCAGCGCGAGCGCAAGCGACAGTTCCGGCGACAGACCAAGCAGGTTGCCAACGATCATGAACGCCCCTTCCTGCACGCCGATCGCTCCCGGCACAACGAAGGCGGCGGTACTTGCGGCATGCGTCACGGCGTCGATAAGGAGCGCATCGGCGATGCTCACGGGATGGCCGAGGAAGTAGAGGGCGAGCCAGATCTCTCCCGCGGCAACGACCCAGGCGACGAATTGCCAGAGCGTGCAAGCCAGAAGGCGGCGCGGCCGCCGGTAGATGACGCGCACCGCACGGTCGAGCGCGGTAGCGCCGCCGACGAACCAGGCGAAGCGATCGCCAAACAGGTCGTGGACCATCGCCGCCAGCAGGGCGAAGAGCCCATAACGCTGAACGAAGACGAAGATGCCGACCAGCGCCAGCACGACGACCAGCCCGAGGGCGATGGTGCTCGCCGTCGCGAAATCGCCGGTATAGCGAACGAGCAGGACCAGGCCGAGCATCGTGTAGGCGAATTGCGAGCCGACGCACAGCGTCATGTCGACGACCACGCTGGCGACGACAGGTGCGGTGCGCAGGCCGCGCCGCATCATGTAGCGCACGGCGACGAACTCCCCGCCGATCCGCGCGACCGGCAGGAGACCATTGACCGACTCGCGCAGCCAGGTCGCCCAGGCGAACCGCGCGAGCGAGGGACGCCGCCCCGCCAGCAGAAACTGCCACGCGCGGGCATTGATGATCAGCGGGACGAAATGGAAGACGCTCACCCATAGCAGACCGAATCCGGCCGAGGCGAGAGCGGCGAACACCACGGCGAAACCTTGATAGGCGATCAGCGCGGTGGCGAGCGCCAAACCAGCCAGGCCGAGCGTGATGCCGACGCGTATCACGACGAGGTCGTCTCGGCGGCGACCAAATCGCTGTAGCTGATCAGGCCGATTCCGGCGTCGGCGATCTGTCGCCGAACGGTCCGGCTCAGCAAGGCGGCAAATTCCTCGGCGTGACGATACTCGGGCATCGCGCGAATCAGCGCGCTGCTGCGACTCGCCGCCGGATGGAAATAGATCTCGCTGACGCCGTCCGGCATGTGTGGCAACAGGCTGAGCACGCGCGCCTCGGTCATCGCGCCGCTCCAAGCCAGGCCGAAGAGATGATCGTTGACGGCGATTCCCGCACGCGTGAGCCGCCAACGCAGCAGACCGACCCAGATTGCCAGCAGGCGCGCACCGATACGCTGCGGGAGCGAGCGCACGGCGCCGGCCTCACGCAGCGGCGCTGCCGGCTCGGCCGGCACGCGCATCGCGGCGAGCCCGTAGTCGCGCCCGATGGCGACGATGAGCGCGGCAACGGTCGGATGGAGATGCATGTGCTTGTGGGCGTTGACGTGGTCGAGCATCAGCCCGGTCGCGCGAAACGCCTCGAACTGTGCGCGAATCTCGATCGCGAGCTGGCGCCGCACCCTGGACAGGAAGAAGAAGCGGAAGCCGGCCCGCACCATCCTCCCGTCGAACTCGCCCGCCTCGTCGACGAGATCGGCGACGGCGTCGAGCGGCGCGGTCGGCCGTCCTTCGATCAGGACAAGGTGCAGACCCACCCGCAATCCCGGCAGCCGCCGCGCCCGCGCCACCGCATCGGCGGCTGCCGGCGCGCCGACCATCAGGCTGGCGCAAGTCAGCACGCCTTCGCGTTGGGCTGCTTCGACCGCCTCGTTGACCGCCGTGTCGAGTCCGAAATCGTCAGCGCAAACGATGAGTCGCTTCAACTCGCGATCTGCCGC
>DATAQP010000071.1:0-4204 GCA_036264595.1 Allostellaceae bacterium | reverse complement strand
GGCGAGCAAGCGCGCCACCGAGCTGCTCGACCGCGTCGGGCTCGCCGACAAGCTGCGCAGCTACCCGGCTCAGCTCTCGGGCGGCCAGCAGCAGCGTGTCGCGATTGCGCGCGCGCTCGCGATTCGGCCCGACGTGTTTCTGCTCGACGAGCCGCTCTCGAATCTCGACGCGAAGCTGCGCGAGGAGATGCAGGTCGAGCTGCGTCAGATCCAGCGCAACGTCGGCATCACCACCGTGCTCGTCACCCACGATCAGGCCGAGGCGATGGCGCTCTCGGATCGCATCGTCATCATGAACAAGGGCCGCGCCGAGCAGATCGCTGAGCCGGATCGCGCCTACGAGCAGCCGGCAAGTCCCTTCGTTGCGACCTTCCTCGGCAAGACCAATCTGCTCGAAGGCCGAATTGCCGCCGGCACGCTCTCGATCGGCGGCCGGAGCTGGCCGGTGCCGCCCGGCATCGATTCTGGTGCCGTCACCGTGACGCTGCGGCCCGAGAAGATCGGCTTTACCGATGACGGGCTCGCCGGCATCGTGCGCACTCGCCTCTTCCTCGGCAGCCAGTGGCTGTTTCAGATCGACACCGGTGCCGGCCTCATTCTCGTCGTCCGTCAGAACGGCGGCGATCCCATGCCGCAGGAAGGCGCCGAGGTGGCGCTGACCTGGCGGGCTGACGACATGCGCGTCGCGCCCGCCGCGGTTCTGGGCGCATGAGCGCCGCAACTGGCGCGGGACGGGTCCGGCTTCCCTCGGCGCCCTATCTCCTCAGCGCCCCCGCCCTCCTGCTCTACGCCGTTCTCCTGCTCGTGCCACTCGTTGCGACGGCGTTGCTCTCGCTGCACAGTTTCGGCATCTACAAGGGCATCGAGAACGTCTACAACCTCGCCAATTACCACGATATTTTTGGCGATAGCTATTTCTACGAGATCTTCGGGCGGACCTTCCGGATCGCCATCCTGGTTACGCTGCTAGCCGCCGTGATCGGTGCGCCGGAAGCCTATATCCTCAATCGCATGCGGGCGCCCTGGCGCGGCATCTTCCTGCTCGTCGCGCTCGGGCCGCTGCTCATCTCGGTCATCTCGCGCACGCTCGGCTGGGCGCTGCTGCTCGGCTCGACCGGCCTCGTCAACCAGGGGCTGATCGCAATCGGCCTCATCGGCGAGCCGCTGCAATTCATGTACAGCGAGACCGGCATCGTCATCGCCCTCACCCATGTGCTGATCCCCTTGATGGTGATCTCGGTCTGGGCCTCGCTGCAGCGCCTCGACCCGCAGATCGAGAATGCCGCCATCTCGCTCGGGGCCTCCGCGTCAACCGTGCTGCGGCGCATCGTCCTGCCTCAGGCGATGCCCGGCATATTGTCGGGCGGCATCATCGTCTTCGCCCTGTCGGCAAGCGCTTTTGCGACGCCGGCGATCATCGGCGGACGACGCCTCAAAGTGGCGGCGACGCTCGCCTATGACGAGTTCCTCAATACGCTCGACTGGCCGCTGGGCGCCGCCGTCGCGATCCTCCTCCTTGTCGCCAACGTCGTCATCATCGTCGGCTGCAACCGCCTCCTCGAGAGACGCTACGCCGAGGTCTTCCGATGAGCCGCAACGGTCCCGTGGCGCTCATCTTCCACGCGCTCTTCGTCGTCTTCGTGCTGGCGCCGATCCTCGTCGTCTGCGCCGTCGCCTTCACGCCGCTCGGCTTCCTCTCGCTGCCGACGCAGGGCCTTTCGCTGCGCTGGTTCCGCGCCATCGGCGCCAATCCCGAATTCGTCGAGGCGTTCTGGGCCAGCCTCTGGCTCGGCGCGCTCTCGGCCAGCATCGCCATCGCCGCAACGGTGCCCTGCGCCCTCGCCGTCGCGCGCTATCGCTTCCCCGGCCGTGACGCGCTCGTCGCCTTCCTGCAATCGCCGCTGATTATTCCGCCCGTCGTGCTCGGCATCGCCTTCCTGCGCTTCTTCAGCGAGATCGGCTTGAACGGCACGTTTCTCGGCCTCGTGCTCAGCCACGTGATCGTCGTCATGCCGTTCTCGCTCCGCCTCGTCATCGCCGCCGCCTCGGGCAGCGATCCGCAGCTTGAGCAGGCGGCGGTCTCGCTCGGCGCCTCGACCTGGCAGAGCTTTCGGCGCGTCACCTTGCCGCTGATCCTCCCCGGCGTCGTCAGCGGCTGGGTCCTCGCCTTCATCACCAGCTTCGACGAGGTGACGATGACGGTGTTCATCGCCTCGCCGCGGACCACCACCCTGCCGGTGCGGCTCTTCCTCTACATTCAGGACAATATCGATCCGCTCGTCGCCGCGGTCTCGGCGGCGCTGATCTTCCTCACCATTGCCGCGATGTTGCTGCTCGACCGGCTCTACGGTCTCGAGCGGCTCCTCGTCGGACGCGGCCGGGATTAATCTGGGGACCACGCATGGGCGTAGGACGCGAATATGATGTGGCGGTGATCGGCGGCGGGCTGGTCGGCGCGGCGATCGGCTGGGGCTTGGCGCGAGCCGGCGAACGCGTCGCCGTGCTCGATGAGGGCGACGTCGCCTATCGTGCCTCGCGCGGCAATTTCGCCCTCGTCTGGGTCCAGAGCAAAGGCCTCGGCATGCCCGAATATGCCGCGTGGACGCGGCGCTCCTCGGATGGCTGGGCCGGCTTCGCGCAGATCCTCAAGGAGGAGACCGGGCTCGACGTGGCGTTCCAGCGCCCGGGTGGATTCCATCTCTGCCTTTCCGACGCGGAGCTCGAGGCCCGCGCCAACACCATGCGGCGCCTGCATAACCAGCCGCGCATGATGCAATATCCTTACGAGATGCTCGAGCGCGGCGCCGTCGAGAAGATGCTCCCGCAGATCGGCCCGGAGGTGGTCGGCGGCAGCTACTGCCCGCTCGACGGTCACTGCAACTCGCTGCGCCTACTGCGTGCTTTGCACACCGGGCTGAAGCAGCACGGTGCCGCTTATCTGCCGAGCCACATCGTCGACCGGATCGAGCCGCGCGGCGGGGAATTCCGCCTGGCCACGACGGGTGGCGAGGTCACTGCGGGAAAGGTCGTGCTCGCCGCCGGCAACGGCAATGCTAGGCTGGGGGCGATGGTCGGCCTCCATGTTCCGGTCCGGCCGCAGCGCGGCCAGATCGTGGTGACAGAGCGTGCCCGACCCTTCCTGCCCTACCCGGTCGTCACTATCCGCCAGACCGACGAGGGCAGCGTCATGCTCGGCGACAGCGTCGAGGAGGCGGGCTGGGACGACCGCGTCGGCAGCGCCGTCATCGCGACGATCGCCAATCGCGCCACGCGCATGTTCCCGCTGCTCGAGCGGCTCAATGTCGTGCGCAGCTGGGCCGCGCTCCGCGTCATGACCGCCGATGGCTTCCCGATCTATCAGCAATCGACGACATGTTCCGGCGCCTTCGTCGCGACATGCCATAGCGGTGTCACCCTCGCCGCCAACCACGCGCTCGCCGTCGCGCCGATGATCGCGGCTGGTCGGCTCGACGCCGATCTCGATGTCTTCACCGCCAGGAGGTTCGATGTTCCAACGGCTGCCTCAGCCTGAGTCCCGCACCGTCAGCCTGTCGGTCGACGGCAAGCCGGTCACCGCACGCCTGGGAGACAGCGTCGCTGCGGCCCTGCTCGCCGCCGGTATTCTCGCCTGCCGCACCACGCCGGTGTCCGGCGTGCCGCGAGCGCCCTATTGCATGATGGGCGTCTGCTTCGAATGCCTCGTCACCATCGATGGCGTCGGCAGCCGCCAGGCTTGCCTCGCGCGTGTCCGCGACGGCATGCGGATCGAGACGCAGCAAGGCAAGCGCGAGGCCGGACGATGAGCGATACCATCCCGATCAGGGAGCAATACGATCTCGCCATCGTCGGCGCCGGGCCCGCCGGGCTGGCAGCGGCGACGCTCGGCGCCCGCCTCGACCTCGACACCGTGCTCTTCGACGAGCAGACGACACCCGGCGGACAGATCTACCGCGCGGTCAGCGAGACGCCGGTCGCCGAGCGCACTCTGCTCGGGGAAGATTACTGGCACGGTGCCGGTCTCGTCGCGCCGTTCCGCGAGAGCGGTGCGCAATACGTGCCGGGCGCCACGGTCTGGAGCATCTCGCGCGAACGCGAGATCGGCATCTCGCTTGCCGGCGGCTCACGTCTCCTTACGGCGCGGCAGATCGTGCTGGCGACGGGCGCACTCGAGCGCCCCTTCCCAATCCCGGGCTGGACGCTGCCC
>DATAQP010000052.1:0-18089 GCA_036264595.1 Allostellaceae bacterium | reverse complement strand
CGCCCAGTTCGCGGCTACCTGCGGAACCGATGCGCCCACGTATTCGCGCGACAGGCCAGGCATGAGCGCGTTCGCGCTCGAGGACGGCGTCGTCTACCACAGCTATTCGACCTATGCACGCGGCGTGGACGGCCTCTGGGGCATGTACCAGTGGCTCGACCGCGCCCCTAAGGGGCGCAACGAGACGGGCATCTGGTGGCGCCGCCACGACGAGTACGACAAGCGCTGAGGCAGGGGTTTCAGCCGCGCTCGCAGCCGCCACGCCAACCCTGCTCGCGCGGCTGGGTTGGCGCGCGGCGGCCGCGCGAGCGAACAAGGCAACCGGGGGACGGGAGATCTCACGACGCATGGTTTCCGAGCGAGCCTTCTTCGGCGTCTCGGCACTGCTCTTCGCCGCCAGCGCGGCGGTGACGATCGTCTGGTGCGCGTCCGTGCCGGCGATGTGCGAGATGCCGATGCCCGGCGGCTGGACGATGTCGACGACGTGGATGCGGATGCCCGGACAGACGTGGCCCGGCGCCACGGCGTCGTTCCTCGGCATGTGGGTCGCAATGATGGTGGCGATGATGCTGCCATCCCTGGTCCCGATGCTGTGGCGCTACCGCCAGGCCGTCGGCAGGACAGGCGAGACGCACCTGGGTCGGCTGACCGCGCTGGTGGGCGTGGGGTACTTCTTCGTGTGGACCATGTTCGGAATGGCCGCCTTTCCGCTGGGCGTCGCACTGGCGGCGGTCGAGATGCAGCAGCCGGCCCTGGCGCGCGCCGTACCGATCGCGGTCGGTGTGGTCGTCCTGATCGCCGGCACGCTCCAGTTCACCGCGTGGAAGGCACATCACCTTGCCTGCTGCCGGGAGGCACCGGGGCGCGGCCGCACGTTGCCGGCGGATTCCGGCACGGCCTGGCGACACGGCCTGCGCCTCGGCCTCCACTGCAGCTATTGCTGTGCCGGCCTGATGGCGATCCTCCTCGTCATCGGGGTCATGGATCTGCGCGTGATGGCTGTCGTGACGGCAGCCATCACCGTCGAACGTCTCGCACCGGCCGGTGAGCGCGTCGCGCGAGCCATCGGGGCCGTCGTCGTCGCGGCAGGGTCGTTGCTGATCGCGCAAGCAGCCGGGCTTGGATGACAGTTGGCACCGGTCAGAACGGGATCTCGTCGTCGAGGTCGGGGCCGGGCGGGCGGCGGTCCGACCGGCTGCCGCCGCCCCCACCACCGCCACCATATCCGCCACCCTCGTCACCGCCACCGGAGGGCCCGCCGCCGCCCTCGCCGCGGCCGTCGAGCATGGTCAGCTCGCCGCGGAAACGCTGCAGCACCACCTCGGTGGAGTATTTCTCGACGCCCGCCTGGTCGGTCCATTTGCGCGTCTGCAGCGCGCCCTCGATGTAGATTTTCGAGCCCTTCTTGAGATACTGCTCGGCGACTTTGACCAGGTTCTCGTTGAAGATGACGACGCGGTGCCACTCGGTGCGCTCCTTGCGCTCGCCCGAATTCTTGTCGCGCCAGGTTTCCGAGGTGGCAAGCGACAGATTGGCGATGCGCGTGCCGTCTTGCGTTGAGCGAATTTCCGGGTCGCGGCCGAGATTGCCGACGAGAATGACTTTGTTGACGCTGCCAGCCATCGAATTTTTCCGTCCCTGAAGGTGTGTCGCGGCATCTTAGCGGGAAGCCGCGCCGCTTGCGAGCGCTCTGCTAGGCGGCGGCCAGCCCGCGCTCCTCGAGCAGCGCCGCGATGCTCGGCGCGCGGCCGCGGAAGGCGAGGTAGAGCGCCATCGGGTCGCGCGTGTCGCCGGCGGAATAGATATCCTTGAGCCGCGCCGCCAGGGCGGGATCGAAGACATCGCCCGCCTCGCGGAAGGCGGCGAAGCCGTCGGCATCGAGCACCTCGGCCCAGAGATAGGCATAATAGCCCGCCGCATAGCCGCCGCCGGCGAAGAGATGCTGGAAATGCGCCGGGCGATGGCGCACGCCGATCTCCGCCGGCATGCCGATCTTCGCCATGATCTCGCGCTCGAAACCGGCGACATCGACCGTCTCCGGCCCCGGATGGGTGTGGAACTCGAGATCGAGCAGGGCAGCGGCGGTGTACTCCACCGTCGCGAAACCCTGGTTGAAATTGCGCGCGGCGAGCAGGCGGCGCAGCAGGTCCTCGGAGATCGGCTCGCCCGTCTCGCTGTGCCGCGCATAGGCGCGCAGCGTCTGCGGCGTCGACATCCAGTGCTCGAAGATCTGCGAGGGAAACTCGACGAAATCGCGCCGCACCGAGGTACCCGACTGGGAGGGGTAGCGGGTCCGGCTGAGCAACCCGTGGAGCCCGTGGCCGAACTCTTGGAACAGCGTCTCGGCATCGTCGAAGCTGAGCAGGGCCGGCGTGCCCTTGGCGAAATTGTTGTTATTGACGATGATTGGGGCGATCTCGCCGTCGAAGGATTCCTGGTCCTGGTAGCTGCTCATCCAGGCGCCCGACTGCTTGCCCGAGCGGGCGAAATTGTCGTGCAGGAAAAGGCCGACATGGTGTCCCGCGGCGTCACGCACCTCGTAGGCGCGGACATCCGGTTGATAGAGCTTCAGGCCGGTGCGCTCCTCGAAACTCACGCCGAAGAGACGACCGGCGGTATCGAAGGCGGCGCGCACCATGTTGTCGAGGACGAAATACGGCTTCACCTCGGCCTCGTCGATATCGTACTTGGCCTTGCGCACGCGCTCGGCGTAATACCGCCAATCCCACGGCGCGATCGCGGCGTTCATTCCCTCCTCGCGCGCCAGCGCTTGAAGCTCGCCACGCTCGATCGCGGCCTTGCGCTTGGCCGGCTCCCAGACCTGCGAGAGCAGCCGCTCGACCGCCGCCGCGCTCTTCGCCATCGTGTCGTCGAGCCGATAGGCGGCGAAATCGTCATAGTCGAGGAGCCGCGCCTGCTCGGCGCGCAAGGTTAGGATCTCGCGGATGAGCGGGCGATTGTCGTGCGGTCCCTCATGCGCGCCGCGCCGCGTCCACGCCTCATAGGCGGTCTGGCGCAAATCGCGCCGCGCCGAGAAGGTGAGGAAGGGCTCGACCGAGGAGCGCGCGAGGGTGATGACATAGCTGCCGGCCAGATCGCGCTCCCTCGCCGCTTCCGCCGCGGCGGCGCGGATGAAATCGGGCAGCCCGTCGAGATCGCTCTCGCCAAGCACCAGCCGCCATTCCTTCTCGTCGTGCAGCACGTTCTGGCCGAAGAGCGTGTGCAGCGTCGCCAGCCGTTCGGAGATCGCGCTCATCCGCGCCCGCTCATCGGGGCCGAGCAAGGCGCCGCTGCGCACGAAATCGAGGTGATAGCGCTCAAGCAGCCGCATCTGATCCTCTTCGAGACCGAGCGCCGCACGCCGTTCATGGAGGTCGGCGACGCGCCGGAAGAGCTCGGCATTGAGCTGGATCCGCATGTGGTGCTGAGCGAGCTTGGGCGCGAAGTCGCGCGCCACCGCCTCGAGCGCGTCGCTGGTATTGCTCGAATCGAGGTTGTGGAAGACCCGGCTGACCCGTCCGAGCAGACGGCCGCTGCGTTCCATCGCCTCGATGGTGTTGGCGAAGCTCGGCGCTTCCGCCGATCCGGCGATCGCCGCGACCTCGGTGAGCTGCTCTTCCATGCCGCGATCGAAGCCGGGCGGAAAATGCTCGGGGCGGATGCGGTCGAAGGGCGGCAGGCCGAAGGGGGTCGTCCAGGTCTCGAAGAAGGGATTGTCGTTCACGGCATTCCTCATCGCGATGGTGTTGATTTCGCTGCCGCTCAGCCCTGCCGCCGGATGCGCGGCGCCGCCGCGGCCGCGGCGATGCCGGGATTGACGGCGAGCGCCTCGCCGGCGGCGCTGCCGGCATCGAAGGCCGTGGTCGAGACCAGGCGGCGGGCCGGGCGCACCGTGCGGAGATTGAGCTCGAGCCGGGCGAGCTCTTCCGCCACGATCGTCGCCTTGATGACGACGAGATCGCGCCCGCCGCTGCGATTGGCACCGTCACGCGCTTCCTTCATCGCCGTCAGCTTGTCGGCGATCGACGTCACCATGCCGAGGGCGGAGGAGGCATTGGCCATGTGCCGCTCGTTGTGGCGGAAACGGAGATACTCGCGGCTCGTCTTGTAGCGCCCGAGCTCGCCGCGCACCGCGCCGTCGATCAGCTCGGTCAGGTAATGGGCGACCGCGACATCGGCGGGCAGGCCGAAGAAGACGTAACGCAGCTCGCCGGCCCCGGTCTTCTCGCGCCACACGCGGCAGTCGCAGAACTCGGCGACCGCGCCGACGCATTCATCGAGCGGGATGCGCTTGCGCCGGCCGGTGGCGAACTCGGCGCGCTCGCAATGCTCCTCGCGCAGCTCGACATCGCTCAGCGAGAGGTCGTGGCGGTCGAGCAGTTCGGCGACCTTGGCGGCGGCGGAGAGCGCCTCCTCCTCGGTGCAGCCATTGTCGATCGTCTTGGCCCGCAGCGCCTGGATGCGTGACTTGAGCTTGTCGAGCTCGGCAGTGGTCGAGGAAGACGGCATCATCTCATCCTAACGGCAACGGCAGCGGCTTGCGAGCCTCCCTCTCTCGTTGAGGTGACGTCCGGGTAACGGCATGTCCTTGCCGTCGCCGGGGGTGCACTACCATCTATAGGCGCTGGCTTGTCCTGAGGCCTTCTCCAATGACCCTGATCACCACCATCGACAACTGCGCGGATTTGTCCGCGGATTCCGTCGGCGACTCGGCAGCCGCACACGGCGCGCCCGCCGAAAACGAGATATTCGACGCCTACTCCCGCGCCGTCATCGGCGCCGTCGAGACGGTCGGCCCGGCCGTCGTCCATCTCCAGCTCGAGGGCGGCGGCGCCGGCCCGGCGGGCAGCGGCTCCGGCGTCGTCTTCACGCCTGACGGCTATCTCCTGACCAACAGCCATGTGGTGAATGCAGCCGGCGGCGGCAAGCGCATCGTGGCGACCTTTCCGGACGGCCGGAGCTCGCCGGCGAGCGTCGTCGGCGACGATCCCGATACCGACCTCGCCGTCCTCCGCCTCCACGGCGACGCGCTGGCGGCGGCGCGGCTCGGCGATTCGCGCCGCCTCAGGGTCGGCCAGCTCGTCGTCGCCATCGGCAACCCGTTCGGCTTTCAATGCACCGTCACCGCCGGCGTGGTCAGCGCCCTCGGCCGCAGCCTGCGCGCCCGCTCGGGTCGCCTCATCGACAGCGTCATCCAGACCGACGCGGCGCTCAACCCCGGTAATTCGGGCGGCCCGCTGGTGACGTCCGATGGCAGCGTGGTCGGCATCAACACGGCGATCATCGCCGCGGCGCAGGGCATCTGCTTCTCGATCTCAGCGAACACCGTCGAGTTCGTCGCCTCGCGCCTCATCCGCGACGGCCGCGTGCGGCGTTGCTATATCGGCATTGCCGGTCAGAACGTGCCCTTGCCGCGCCGCGTCGTGCGCTTCCACGAGCTCGCCCGCGAGAGCGGCGTGCGCGTCCAGTCGACCGCCCCCGACGGCGCCGCACGCGCGGCCGGAATCCTCAGCGGCGACATTATCGTCGCGGTCGACGGCAGACCGGTCGGCGATGTCGACGACATGCACCGGCTGATGACCGAGGAGCGCGTCGGCATTGCCGTACCGGTCACGCTGCTGCGCGGCGTGCAGAAGCGCGATGTCATCATCGTGCCGCGCGAGCTGGAGCCGGTCGGATGAGACGGCTCGCCGGAGTCGCTTTCCGTCATCGCCCTCGGCTATAACTCTCCTCATGCAGCAGATCCGGGTTCGCGGGGCACGCGAGCACAACCTCAAGAACATCGACGTCGATATGCCGCGCGACAGCCTGGTGGTGATCACCGGGCTGTCGGGCTCGGGCAAGTCGTCGCTCGCCTTCGACACCATCTATGCCGAGGGCCAGCGCCGCTATGTCGAGAGCCTGTCCGCTTATGCCAGGCAGTTCCTCGAGCTCATGCAGAAGCCCGACGTCGATTCGATCGAAGGCCTGTCGCCGGCGATCTCGATCGAGCAGAAGACGACGTCGAGGAATCCGCGCTCGACGGTCGGCACGGTGACCGAGATCTACGACTACATGCGGCTGCTCTTCGCGCGGGTCGGCATCCCCTATTCGCCGGCCACCGGGCTGCCGATCGAGAGCCAGACCGTCTCGCAGATGGTCGACCGCATCCTCGCCATGAAGGAGGGCACGCGGCTCCTCCTCCTCGCGCCGATCATCCGCGGCCGCAAGGGCGAGTATCGCAAGGAGCTGCTCGACCTGCAGAAGCGCGGCTTCACCCGCGTCAAGATCGACGGCACGATGATGGAGATCGACGAGGCGCCCAATCTCAACAAGGGCAAGGGCCTCGACAAGAAGCTCAAGCACGACATCGAGGTGGTGGTCGACCGCATCGTCGTGCGCGAGGGCATCGGCACGCGGCTCGCCGATTCGATCGAGACGGCGCTCGATTTGGCCGACGGCATCATGATCGCCGAGCGCGCCGACGGCGGCGAGCGCACCATCTTCTCCGCCAAATTCGCCTGCCCGGTCTCCGGCTTCACCATCTCGGAGATCGAGCCCAGGCTGTTCTCGTTCAACAACCCGTTCGGTGCCTGCCCGTCCTGCGACGGGCTCGGCACCAAGGATTATTTCGACCCCGAGATGGTGATCGCCGACGAGCGGCTCAGCCTCAAGGACGGGGTCATCGCGCCCTGGGCGAGCTCGACCTCGCAATATTATGCGCAGACCTTGGAGAGCATCGCGAAGCACTTCAAAGTCAGCATGAAGACGCCGTGGAAGGATCTCCCCGAGAAGGTGCGCGACACCGTCCTCTACGGCTCCGGCGATGCGCCGATCGCGATGAAATACGATGACGGGCTGCGCAGCTACACGACCAACCGTGCCTTCGAGGGCGTCATCATCAACATGGAGCGGCGCTATCGCGAGACCGACAGCGCCTGGGTGCGCGAGGAGCTCGGCCGCTACCAGAGCGCCAAGACCTGCGAGGTCTGCCAGGGCGCGCGGCTGAAGCCCGAGGCGCTCGCCGTCAAGATCGCCGGCAAGACGATCAGCGAGGTCGCCGAGCTTTCGATATTAGCCGCCGTCGACTGGTTCGGCGCGCTCTCAGCGATCCTGACGCCCAAGCAGCGCGAGATCGCCGCCCGCATCCTCAAGGAGATCAACGAGCGCCTCGGCTTCCTCAAGAATGTCGGGCTCGACTATCTCAGCCTGGCGCGCGCCTCGGGCACGCTGTCGGGCGGCGAGAGCCAGCGCATCCGCCTCGCCTCGCAGATCGGCTCGGGCCTCACCGGCGTGCTCTACGTGCTCGACGAGCCGTCGATCGGGCTGCATCAGCGCGACAATGCGCGCCTCCTCAAGACGCTCGAGCGGCTGCGCGATCTCGGCAATACGGTGATCGTCGTCGAGCATGACGAGGACGCCATCCGCAGTGCCGACTATCTCATCGACATGGGCCCGGCGGCCGGCGTCCATGGCGGTCATGTCGTCGCAGAGGGCAAGCCCGAGGCGGTGATGGCCAATCAAGAGAGCATCACCGGCCAGTACCTCACCGGCATGCGCCAGATCGCCATCCCGATGACCCGCCGCTCCGGCCACAAGGAGCAGAAGATCCGCGTCGTCAACGCGCGTGCCAACAACCTGCAGAACGTCACCGTGGACGTGCCGCTCGGCACCTTCACCTGCGTTACCGGCGTGTCGGGCGGCGGCAAGTCGACCCTGATCATCGAGACGCTCTACAAGGCGCTGACCAAGCAGCTCAACGGCACGCGCGAGCATCCTGCCGCGCATGACCGCATCGAGGGCGTCGAGCTGATCGACAAGATCGTCGATATCGACCAGTCGCCGATCGGCCGCACGCCGCGCTCCAACCCGGCGACCTATACCGGCTGCTTCACGCCGATCCGCGACTGGTTCGCCGGCCTGCCCGAGGCCAAGGCCCGCGGCTATGCGCCGGGCCGCTTTTCGTTCAATGTCAAGGGCGGGCGTTGCGAGGCCTGCCAGGGCGACGGCGTCATCAAGATCGAGATGCATTTCCTGCCCGACGTCTACGTGCAATGCGACGTCTGCAAGGGCAAGCGCTACAACCGCGAAACGCTCGACGTCACGTTCAAGGGCAAGAGCATCGCCGACGTGCTCGACATGACGGTCGACGAGGGCGCCGAGTTCTTCCGCGCCGTCCCCGCCATCCGCGACAAGCTGGTGACGTTGCAGCGCGTCGGCCTCGGCTACATCCATGTCGGCCAGCCGGCGACCACCCTCTCGGGCGGCGAGGCGCAGCGCGTCAAGCTCGCCAAGGAGCTGTCGCGCCGCGCCACAGGGAAAACCCTCTACATCCTCGACGAGCCGACCACCGGCCTCCATTTCGAGGATGTCCGCAAGCTGCTCGAAGTGCTGCAGGCGCTGGTCGATACCGGCAACACCGTCGTCGTCATCGAGCACAATCTCGAGGTCATCAAGACGGCCGACTGGATCATCGATCTCGGCCCCGAAGGCGGCGCCGCCGGCGGCCGCATCGTCGCCACCGGCACGCCCGAGCAGGTCGCCGAGGTTGCGGCAAGCTATACTGGCCAGTATCTCCGCCCCTATCTCGCGCGCACCGGCCAGCGCCAGCGCAAGCGCGCCTGAGGGAGCTTGAACTCAAATCGTGCGTCCTTCGAGACGGCGCCTTCGCGCCTCCTCAGGATGAGGAAAAGCGCGAATGCCGGAAAAAACTGACCTCATCCTGAGGAGCGGCTGCAGGCCGCGTCTCGAAGGACGCATGATGTCGATGCAGCCCCGCCGATGACCGCCACTCCCTCGCCCGCCAAGAGCCGGCCGCTGGCCAGGCTCGGCATCGCGGCTCTCGCAGCGGGCGGCCTCGTCGTCGCCGTCAGCCTGGTCGCCGATACTGGCTTCGCGGCGGTCGGCGAGGCCTTTGCCGGGGCCGGCTGGGGCCTGCTCCTCATCATGCTCTACGATCTCGCCGCTCTGTCCTGCGCCGGGCTGGGCTGGGGCGCCCTGCTGCAGCCGCTGTGGAAGGGACCCGCCTGGCTCTTCATCGTCATCCGCTTCCTGCGTGAGGCGATCAACACGCTGCTCCCCGTCGCCCAGGTTGGCGGCGACCTCATCGGCGCCCGCATGCTGGCGAGCCGCGGCCCGCCGCCCAGCCTCGCCGTCGCCAGCGTCATCGCCGACAAGACGGTCGAGATCCTCGGCCAGTTCGCCTATACGATCGCCGGCTTCGTGCTGCTCATCGGGCGCAACGGCGAGAGCGACCTCCTGCCCGGCATTGGCTTCGGCCTCGTCATCGTCGGGCCGCTGCTCATCGGCTTCCTCGGCCTGCAGAACTCGCGCCTTTTTGCCGCCTTCGAGCGCATGCTGCTCGCCCTCGCGGCGCGGCTCGAATGGGAGGGGCTGAGCCGCATGGCGGGGCTCCATGCCGCACTCATCGCCCTCTACCGCCAGCCGGTCGGGCTTGCCATCGGTTTCGCCTTGCACAGCATCGCGTGGGTCGCCGGCGCCGGCGAGGTCTGGCTGGCGCTACAGCTCATGGGTCATCCGCTGGGCTTCGTCGACTGCTTCATCCTCGAGAGCCTGGGTCAGGCGGCCCGCAGCGCCGCCTTCATCATCCCGGGCGGGCTGGGCGCCCAGGAGGGCGCCTTCTTGCTGATCGGCGGCGCCCTTGGCGTGCCGCCGGAATACGCCCTCGCTTTGTCGCTGGTGAAGCGCGCCAGCCAGCTCCTCTTCGGCCTCCCCATGCTGGCCGCCTGGCCTTTCATGGAACGTCGCGGCGCGGTGCGCCGAGTGCAGAGCGTGGGATAGATACCAGGCCGCTCGCCCGCGGGGGCTCCGGCCGGCTCCCGGGCGATGTAGCCGTTGTCGAACGCGCGGATTGGTGGCTATGCTGCCCTCGTGCCGGGTGGTCCACATCAGGGAGGACAGGCTATGCGGAATTATTCGTTGATTGCGTGTGCTGCAGCCCTGGCCTTGGGAGTCGGCACCGCGCGTGCGGACACACTGGTGGTGTGCTCGGAGGCGAGCCCGGATGCGCTGAACTCGGCGCTGACCGACTCCAACACGAGCTTTGATGTCAGCGAGCAGATCGCCGACCGGCTGGTCGAAATGGAGCCCGGCGGGTCGAAGGTGATCCCTGCCCTCGCGGAATCATGGACGATTTCGGAGGACGGGCTGCGCTATACGTTCAAGCTGCGGCACGGCGTGAAGTTCCAGTCGAGCGACAAGTTCAAGCCGACGCGGGAGATGAATGCCGATGACGTGGTGTTCAGCTTCACCCGCATGTATGACAAGGCCAACCCCTACTACAAGATCGGCGGCTCCAACTATCCGATGTTCGCCGACTTCATCGAACCCGCGCTGAAGTCGGTCTCGCGCGTCAGCGACGACACGGTGGCATTCGACCTCAAGGTGCCGTCGGCGTCGCTCCTCAGCGCGCTCACGGTCCAGTCCTTCTCGATCTGGCCGGCGGAATACGCGGCTTCCATGCAGAAGGCGGGGACGCTCGAGGAGTTCGACCAGGCGCCGCTCGGCACGGGACCGTTCCAGATGGTGCAGTACCAGAAGGACAGCCTGATCCGCTTCCGGGCGTTCCAGGATTTCTGGGGCACGAAAGGCGGCATGCCGCAACGCGCCGCCAAGGTCGAGCAGATGGTGTTCTCCATCACCAAGGAGCCGACGGTGCGCTTCGCCAAACTGCGCGCCGGCGAATGCCAGGTCGCGCGCTACCCCAATCCGGCCGACCTGCCGGCGATGCGCACGACCCCGGGAGTCGTCGTCCCCGAGGCTCCGGTCGCGGCGCTGAGCATGCTCTCGTTTCGCGTCGACAAGAAGCCGTTCAGCGATCGCCGGGTGCGCGAAGCGCTGGCCATCTCGCTCGACCTGAAGTCGATACTGGATGCCGTGTTCCAGGGCAGCGGCGTGCCGACCGCCTCGCTCGTCCCCTCGGCGCTATGGGGACACAACGCCACGCTAAAGCCGCGTCCCTATGATCCCGTGAGGGCCAAGGCGCTGCTGACCGAGGCTGGCTATCCCGATGGCTTCTCCACCGATGTTTGGGCAATTCCGGTGACGCGGGCGTATATGCCGAACGGGCGGCGCACCGCCGAGCTCATTCAGGCGGATTGGGCGAAGATCGGCGTCAAGGTCAATATCGTGACCTACGAGTGGGGCGAGTTCCTGAAGCGGCGGCGTGCCGGCGAGGCCGACGTGACGATGATGGGCGGCACCTGGGACTATCCGGATCCGAGCGAGCTCGTGGTCTGGAGCACCTGCGGTGCGATTGCCGGCGGCAACAACGTCTCGCATTGGTGCAATAAGGAGTTCAGCGACCTCGTCCAGAAAGCCGATATCGTCACCGATCAATCCGAGCGGGCGAAGCTCTACGAGAAGGCGCAGGAGGTCTTCCACGAGGATATTCCCGGGGTGATGTTCGCCGATGTGAAGGGATTTGCCGCGATCAGCGACAAGGTGCAGGGCTTCAAGCTGCACTTCCTCGGCGGCCAACCGTTTGGCGGGGTGAGCCTCAAGCCCCAGTCCCTGCCAGGACCCACCCACTCATGCAAATCCTCTCCCGCTTGCGGGAGAGGGCAGGGTGAGGGCGATCGCGAAGATCGTCCGCGGCAGCATCGCGATTCTACTACCCGCTCGCGCGTCCCTTGCCGCGCGAGCTACGGCGCATTATATTGTTCTTGTTTCGTTCGATCTTTGACATTGTGGATCCCGCGTTTTCGCATTCGGCAAGAATCTATTGGTAGTGAATGGCTCCTGCATTGCGCCTGCAAAGCGGAGAATTAACACAAGATGTAGGTGCCCTGACCTGAGAGCGCCGCCACGACTCCCTCTCCCGCGAGGGGAGAGGGAATCATCGCCTTCTGGCATCGTCGCGCCGAGCGGAATAAGGTCCGCCGATGACCAAACCCTCCCCCATCCACATCATCGGCGGCGGCCTCGCCGGGAGCGAGGCAGCGTGGCGGGCGGCGCGCGCTGGCGTCCCCGTTGTGCTCCACGAGATGCGGCCGGTGCGCGGCACCGAGGCGCATCTCACCGACCGGCTGGCCGAGCTGGTCTGCTCGAACTCCTTCCGCTCCGACGATGCCGAGAACAACGCGGTCGGCCTCCTCCACGAGGAGATGCGGCGTTGCGGCTCGCTCATCATGCAGGCGGCCGATCGCCACAAGCTGCCGGCGGGCGGCGCGCTCGCCGTCGACCGTCATGGCTTCGCGGAGGCGGTCGAGGCGGCGCTGGTCGGCGAGAGGCTGATCGAGATCCGCCGCGAGGAGATCGGCGGCCTGCCGCCTGAGGACTGGCAAAGCGTCATCGTCGCCACCGGCCCCCTCACCTCGCCTGATCTCGCCAGGGCGGTGCAGCGTCTGACCGGCGAGGATGCGCTGGCCTTCTTCGACGCCATCGCGCCGATCGTCCATCGCGAGACGATCGACATGGACAAGGCATGGTTCCAGTCGCGCTACGACAAGAAGGGCCCGGGCGGCGGCGACGCCGATTACATCAACTGCCCGCTTGGCAAGGAGCAGTACATCGCCTTCATCAAGGCGCTGCTCGACGGCGAGAAGACCGATTTCAAGGACTGGGAGACCTCGACGCCCTATTTCGAGGGTTGCCTGCCGATCGAGGTGATGGCGTCGCGCGGCATCGACACCTTGCGCTACGGGCCGATGAAGCCGGTCGGCCTCACCGACAAGCGCACCGGCAACCGGCCCTACGCGGTCGTCCAGCTGCGCCAGGACAACGCGCTCGGCACGCTCTATAACATCGTCGGCTTCCAGACCAAGCTGAAGCACGGCGAGCAGATCCGCATCTTCCGCACCATACCCGGCCTGGAGCATGCCGAGTTCGCGCGGCTCGGCGGGCTGCACCGCAATACCTTCCTCAACAGCCCGAAGCTGCTCGACGGCGCGCTGCGGCTGAAAGCGATGCCGCGGCTGCGCTTCGCCGGCCAGATCACCGGCGTCGAGGGCTACGTCGAGAGTGCCGCCATCGGCCTCATCGCCGGCCGCTTCGCCGCGGCCGAGAGTCGTGGTGAGGCTGTGAGCGCGCCGCCGCCGACCACGGCGCTCGGCGCCCTCCTCGCGCATATTACCGGCGGTGCCGATGCGCACAGCTTCCAGCCGATGAACATCAATTTCGGCCTCTTCCCGCCGCTCGCCGACGGCGTCGTGACGCGCGCCAATCGCGGCGAGCGCAAACCGCTGACCAGCCGGCGGGCGTTGGCCGATCTCGCGCAGTGGCTCGACGAGTTTCGCGCAGTTGCGTAGGGGCCGGGCTTGTTCCGGCCCAGGCCGCCACAAGGGCGGCCCCTACAAGTAGATCTCGATTGCCACCCTAGAAACGCCCGCGCCAGGCGGCGAGCGCAAGGCGCCAGCTCGCCAGCGTGTCGCCTTGTGCCAGCGCCGGGGCGAAGGGATCGTAACGCTGCCGGGCGAGGCGCTTGAGATGCCAGTCGCCGAGCACCGCCGGGAGAAGCGCCGCGTGGGCCTCACGCGGAATCGCCTTGAGCTCGGCACGGGAAGCGACGAGATGCTCATGTGCCCGCTCGGCGAGGCGCTCGACGATACGGGACAGCGCGGGCGAGGATTTCAGCTCGAGGAAGGGCGCGACATCGAGGCCGCTCTCGGCGATCAGATCCGCCGGCAGGGAGAGCCGCCGCAGACGCGCCTGCACCGGCAAAGCGCGGATGGTGCCGATCAGGGCCCAGGCGATGCCGACCCGGCGACCCGCCTCGCCCGAGATGTCGTTGCGTGCCCCCAGAATCTCGAGCGCGAGGCGGACAAGCCGCGCGGCGGTATCCTCGGCATAGGATTCGAGCGCGGCGAGGCTCGCCGGCGGCTCGTCCGCGAGATCGCCCTCGCGCGCGTCGATCAGCCGGTCGAAATGATAGCGCGTCAGATCGTGGCACCTGATCGCCGCGGCGAGCGGCTCGACGACCTCGTGCTTTCGCGGCGTCTGGCCGCGATAGATCTCGTCGATCGCCTCGCGCCACCATTGCAGACGGATGCGGCCGAGCAACGGCTCGCGCACGATCTCGCGCGTCTTCGCCACCTCGAAATTGAAGGCGTAGAGCGCGGTGAGATCGCCGCGCCGCGTCGCCGGCGCCAGGAGGGTTGTCAGGTAGCGGTCGCGATCGTGCTGGCGGAGACTCTGCGCGAGTGTTTCGGGAAGCGCCGCGCTCACCGTCGCCTCGCGCCGCACCGTCTAGCGCAATACGTGCAAATCATTGCCAGTCCGGAAGGCTGTGCTATGCTTTGTTGTGGGGCAACAGTGTGGGGACAACGATGAAAAATCCACTCGAATCGCTCGGCATGACAGTCAGCCTCGGCATCGTCCTGACTGTCGTCATGGTCATACTGATCGAAATCATCCGCTGATAGGGAGGACGTCATGCTGTTCGACTATAGTTGGTGGACGTTCTTCTTTCGCTGGCTGCATGTCCTCAGCGGCGTGATGTGGATCGGTCATCTCTGGTATTTCAACTTCGTCCAGATCCCGTCGATGCCGAAGATCCCGGACGAGCAGAAACCGGCGATCACCAAGGTGATCGCGCCGGCGGCGCTGTTCTGGTTCCGCTGGGGCGCTCTGTCGACCGTCGTCACCGGGCTCATCCTGGCCTATCTCAGCGGCTATATCGGCAACGCGCTGAAGCTCGGCATCGGCGACGGCAACCACAAATTCACCGCCATCGGCTTCGGCATGTGGCTGGGCCTGATCATGGCCTATAATGTGTGGTTCGTCATCTGGCCGAACCAGCAGAAGGCGCTCGGCATGGTCGAGGCCACGGCCGACGAGAAGAAGAAGGCCGGGCGCACCGCTATGCTGTTCTCGCGCACCAATACGATGCTCTCGATTCCGATGCTCTATGCCATGACATCGACGCATTTTTATTAGACAATCGCCTCGCCCGGGAAAACGGGGCCGCAAGGCCCCGTTTTCTTTTCCGGGAACCAGCTACCGAGCGAGATTGTTCCCCCCCGATAGCATCAGCCATCGACCGCAACCCACTGGACGAGGAAAAGACATGGCCTTCGAGCTTCCCCCGCTGCCCTACGCCAAAGATGCCCTCGAGCCGCACATGTCGGCCAAGACGCTGGACTTCCATCACGGCAAGCATCACCAAGCCTACGTCACCAACCTGAACAACCTGCTCAAGGACTCGCCGCTCGCCAAGGAATCGCTCGAGGGGGTGATCAAGGCGAGCGCCAAGGACGAGTCGAAGGCGGGCATTTTCAACAACGCCGCGCAGGTATGGAACCATACCTTCTTCTGGAACTGCATGAAACCGAATGGCGGCGGTCAGCCGAGCGGCAAGGTCGCCGAAGGTCTCAAGAAGGCGTTCGGCGACATCGCCACCTTCCAGACGAAATTCAAGGAAGCCGCCGTGACGCAGTTCGGCAGCGGCTGGGCCTGGCTCGTCCTCGACGGCGGCGCGCTCAAGATCACCAAGACGCCGAACGCGATGACGCCGCTGGCCCAAGGCCAGACCGCGCTCCTCACCTGCGACGTCTGGGAGCACGCCTATTATCTCGACTACCAGAACCGCCGGCCGGATTTCGTCCAGACCTTCCTGGATAAGCTGGTCAACTGGGACTTCGTCGCCAAGAATCTCGGCTGAGCCGAGCCAGTTTCCGCAGATAGGAAAGGGCCGGGCAATGTCCCGGCCCTTTTTCTCAACTGCCTCTGTTCTCAGCCAAGTCCGATCAGCGCTGCCGCAACGCGGCGCTCCTCGGCGAGCAGCACGTTATAGGTGCGGCACGCCGCGCCGGTATCCATCGCATCGACGACGATGCCGCTGGCGCGCAGCCCCTGACGCAGTGAAGCCCGCACCATGCCCATGCGCCGACCGCAGCCGAGGAGCAGGATCTCGATATCACCGCGCGCGACGACCGGAGCGAAGCGCTCGAGCGTCGCTTCGTCGAGGGTCGTGACCGGCCACAGCTCGGTACGGTCGACGAAGACGAGGATCGAGCCGGCATAGAGCGCGCCGCTGACTCGGAAACCGCTCGCCGAATACCCCTCGATGACCTGGCGCCCGGCCGGAATGAGAGGGGTTATATCCATCGGCGTCGGCCTTAGGTGGCGCGTCCCGCGGCGGTCTCGGCATCCGCCGCCTTCTTCACCTCGGTGCCGCGCTTCGGGCGGATGTAGTAGAGCAGCGGCGCCGCGATGAAGAGCGAGGAATAGGTACCGATGACGATGCCCCACAGCATCGCGATCGAGAAGCCGCGCAGCACCTCGCCGCCGAAGATGAGCAGCGAGAGCACAGCCAGCGCAACCGTCATCACCGTCAGGATGGTGCGCGACAGCGTCTCGTTAAGGCTGAGATTGATCAGCTGCTTGAAATCCATCGTGCGGTATTTGCGCATCGTCTCGCGCACGCGGTCGTAGATGACCACCGTGTCGTTGATCGAATAGCCGGCGACGGTGAGGATGGCGGCGAGCGTCGTCAGGTTGAACTCGAGCTGGAAGATAGCGAACAGCCCGACTGTCGTGATCACGTCATGCAGTGTCGAGATCATTGCGCCGACGCCGAATTGCCACTCGAAGCGGAACCAGACATAGGCGGCGATGGCGAGCAGCGCGAGCACGGTGGCGAGCACGCCCGAGCGGATCAACTCCTCGCCGACCTTGGGCCCGACCACCTCGACGCGGCGGAACTCGATCGTGCTGCCGAGCGCCTGGCGGACGGCGTTGACCGTCTTCTCCTGCACCGCGTCGCCGCCGGGCTGGCGCGACAGGCGGATCAGTACGTCGCTCGGCGAACCGAACCCCTGCAGCGAACTCTCGCCGAGATGCAGCGCATCGATCTTCTGCCGCATGTCGGCGATGTTCGCCGAGCCGCTCGTTGAGCGCGCCTCGATGAGCACGCCGCCGACGAAATCGATGCCGAAATTCAGCCCGAGCGTCAGGAAGCCGCCGATCGAAACGATGCTCAGCAGAATCGAGAAGGCGAACCCGGCGACATGCAGGCGCATGAAGTCGATGTTCGGGGTCTTGCGGAGAAAAACGAGCGGGCGCATGGCGATCGCGATCTGAAAGGCTCGGGGCTAGAGCGGAATGGCTTTGGGGCGGAAGCGATGCAGCCACGAGACGATCTGCAGCCGCGTCACCAGGATGGCCGAGAACAGCGAGGTCAGGACGCCGATGCTCAGCGTCACCGCGAAGCCCTTCACCGGTCCAGAGCCCAGTATGTAGAGCAGCGCGCCGGCGACCAGTGTCGTCACGTGGCTGTCGAGGATCGTGCCGAAGGCGCGCTTGAAGCCGGCATCGAGCGAGGACAGCATCGAGCGGCCGCTGCGCATCTCCTCGCGCATGCGCTCGTAGATCAGCACGTTGGCGTCGACCGCCATGCCCATGGTGAGCGCGATGCCGGCGATGCCGGGCAGGGTCAGCGTTGCGCCGAGCATGGTCAGACAGGCGATCATGATCGCCATGTTGAAGAAGAGGGCGATGTCGGCGAAGATTCCGAAGAGGCCGTAGAAAACCACCATGAAGACGACGACGAGGATGACGCCGACGATGCAGGCGGTGGTGCCGGCCTTGATGGAATCGGCACCGAGATCGGGACCGACCGTGCGCTCCTCGAGGATGACGAGCGGCGCCGGCAGGGCGCCGGCGCGCAGCAACAAGGCGAGATCCGTCGCCGATTGCGCGGTGAAGCTGCCCGAGATGATGCCGCTGCCGCCGAGGATCGGCTCGCGGATGACCGGCGCGCTGATCACCTTGTTGTCGAGGACGATGGCGAAGGGCTTGCCGACATTCTCCTTGGTGGCGTCGGCGAAGCGGCGAGCGCCAACGGAATCGAACTTGAAGCTGACGACCGGCTCATTGTTCTGGAAGGTCGGCTGGGCGTCGACGAGCGTGTCGCCGCTGACCATCACGCGCTTGCGCACGACATAGCTCTGGGCGACGCCGGGGCGGCGAGAATCGCGGACGGCAGGCAGCACTTCGTCCCCGGCCGGCAAGCGGCCGCGCTGCGCATCTTCGGGCATCACCGAGGTGTCGACGAGCTGGAAGGTCATCTTGGCGGTCTGACCGATGATGCGCTTCACCCGCTCGGGATCATCGATGCCGGGCAGTTGCACGAGGATGCGGTCAAGGCCCTC
>DATAQP010000196.1:0-17385 GCA_036264595.1 Allostellaceae bacterium | reverse complement strand
AAGTGGGCGCTGGTCGGCCTCGACCGCAACGGCCTGCGGCCGATGCGCTACGTCGTGACCTCCGACGACCTGCTGGTGGCTGGCTCGGAGTCCGGCATGGTGCCGCAGGACGAGTCCAAGATCCTCGAGAAGGGCCGGCTCGGCCCCGGCGAGATGCTGGCGGTCGACATGGAGGCGCCGCAGCTCTTCAAGGACCGCGAGCTGAAGGACATGCTGGCCGACACGCACGACTACGCGGCGTGGACGACGCGCACGGTCGAGCTCGATTCGCTGATCAAGCAGGACACGCCGCACGAGCAGCGCTTCTCGCCCGACGAGCTGCGCCGGCGGCAGTTCGCGGTCGGCTGGTCGGTCGAGGATCTCGAGATGATCCTCCATCCGATGTGCGAGGACGGCAAGGAAGCCATCGGCTCGATGGGCGACGACACGCCGCTGGCCGTGCTGAGCGACCGCTATCGCGGCCTGCATCACTTCTTCCGGCAGAATTTCAGCCAGGTCACCAACCCGCCGATCGACAGCCTGCGCGAGAAGCGGGTGATGACGTTGCGCACGCGGCTCGGCAATCTCGGCAACATCCTCGACGAGGATGACAGCCAGTGCAATCTGCTGCAGCTCGACACGCCGGTGCTGTCGAACGCGGAGTTCGCGGCGATGCGCGCCTATATGGGCGACACCGCCGTCGAGATCGACGCGACATTCGATGCGGGTGCCGGCGAGACGGCGCTGCGCGACGGCATCCGCCGCATCCAGCGCGAGGCCGAGGACGCGGTGCGTGGCGGCTGCACCCATGTCATCCTCTCCGACAAGGCCGTCTCGGCGATTCGCGCGCCGATCCCGATGATCCTCGCCACCGGCGCCGTCCACTCGCATCTCGTGCGCCAGCAGCTTCGCACCTTCACCTCGCTCAACGTGCGCTCGGGCGAATGTCTCGACGTGCATTATTTCGCCGTGCTGATCGGCGTCGGTGCGACGACGGTGAACGCCTACATGGCGCAGGAGACGATCGGCGACCGCCATCGCCGCGGCCTCTTCCCCGACATGTCGCTCGAGGATTGCATCGCGCGCTACAAGAAGGCGGCCGACGAGGGCCTTCTCAAGATCATGTCGAAGATGGGCATCTCGGTGATCTCGTCCTATCGCGGCGCCTATAATTTCGAGGCGGTCGGGCTGTCGCGCACGCTGGTCGCCGAGTTCTTCCCGGGCATGAACTCGCGCATCTCGGGCATGGGGCTCTCGGGCATCCAGATGAAGCTGCTCGAGATCCACGAGCGCGCCTTTGCCGAGGATTTCGCGGCGCTGCCGATCGGCGGCTTCTACCGCTATCGCCGCGGCGGCGAGCTGCACGGCTTCGAGGGCACGCTCATCCACACGCTGCAGACATCGGTCGCCACCGACAGCTACGCGACCTACAAGCGCTACTCCGACGGCGTGCGCAAGATGCCGCCGGTCAATCTGCGTGACCTCCTCGACTTCAAGTCGCGCAAGCCGGCGATCTCGTCCGACGAGGTCGAGTCGATCACCGAGATCAGGAAGCGGCTGGTCTCGCCCGGCATCTCGCTCGGCGCGCTCGGTCCGGAAGCGCACGAAACCTTGTCGATCGCGATGAACCGCATCGGCGCCAAATCCGATAGCGGCGAGGGCGGCGAGGATTCGGCGCGCTACAAGCCGCGCGCCAATGGCGACAACGCCTCCTCAGCGATCAAGCAGGTGGCGTCGGGCCGTTTCGGCGTCACCGCCGAATACCTCAACAACTGCCGCGAGCTCGAGATCAAGATCGCGCAAGGCGCCAAGCCGGGCGAGGGCGGCCAGCTCCCCGGCTTCAAGGTCAACAGCATGATCGCCAAGCTGCGCAGCTCGACCGAGGGCGTGACGCTGGTCTCGCCGCCGCCCCATCACGACATCTACTCGATCGAGGATCTGGCGCAGCTCATCTACGATCTGAAGCAGATCAACCCGGACGCCAAAGTCTGCGTCAAGCTGGTGGCGCGCTCGGGCATCGGCACGGTCGCCGCCGGCGTCGCCAAGGCGCGCGCCGACGTCATCCTGATCTCCGGCCATGCCGGCGGCACCGGCGCCTCGCCGCAGAGCTCGATCAAATATGCCGGCATACCGTGGGAGATGGGCCTCTCGGAGGTCCATCAGGTCCTCGTGCTCAATCGCCTCAGGCACCGTGTGCGGCTGCGCGTCGATGGCGGCATCAAGACCGGCCGCGACGTCGTCATCGCCGCAATACTCGGCGCCGAGGAATATGGGCTGGGCACCGCCTCGCTGATCGCCATGGGCTGCATCCTGGTGCGGCAGTGCCACTCCAACACCTGCCCGGTCGGCGTCTGCACCCAGGATCCGAGGCTGCGCGCCAAGTTCGAGGGCACGCCGGAGAGAGTCGTCAATCTCTTCAGCTTCGTCGCCGAGGAGGTGCGCGAGATCCTGGCCTCGCTCGGCATGCGCTCGCTCAACGAGGTGATCGGGCGGACCGATCTCCTGGCGCAGGTCAGCCGCGGCGCCGCCCATCTCGACGATCTCGACTTGAACCCGATCCTGGCGCAGGCCGATCCCGGCGACTATCCGCGCTATTGCACGCTCGAAGGCCGCAACGAGGTGCCCGACACGCTCGACGCCCAGATGCTCAAGGACGCCAAGGCGCTTTTCGAGGTCGGCGAGAAGATGCAGCTCACCTACAACATCCGCAACACGCACCGGGCCATCGGCACGCGGATGTCGTCGATGATCACGCGGAAATTCGGCATGGCGGGGCTGCAGCCCGGCCACATCACCGTGCGCCTCAGGGGCTCGGCCGGGCAGTCGCTCGGCGCCTTCGCGGTGCAGGGGCTGAAGCTCGAAGTCTTCGGCGACGCCAACGACTATGTCGGCAAGGGCCTCTCCGGCGGCACCATCGTGGTGCGACCGATGACCTCATCGCCGCTCGTCGCCAACGAGAACACGATCATCGGCAACACGGTTCTCTACGGCGCCACCGCCGGCAAGCTCTTCGCCGCCGGCCAGGCCGGAGAGCGCTTCGCCGTGCGCAACTCGGGCGCCCATGTCGTCGTCGAGGGCTGCGGCTCGAATGGCTGCGAGTACATGACCGGCGGCATCGCCGTCATCCTCGGCAAGGTCGGCGCCAATTTCGCCGCCGGCATGCATGGCGGCACGGCCTTCGTCTACGATGCCGACGACAGCTTCGCCACCGTCGTCAATCCCGACACGGTGATCTGGCAGCGTGTCGCCGCGCCGCATTGGGACGCCGTGCTGATGGATCTCGTCGCCGAGCACGCGCTGGTGACGCAGTCGCGCTTCGCCGAGCAGCTCCTGCTCGACTGGGCGCGCGAGCTGCCGCGCTTCTGGCAGGTCGTGCCGAAGGAGATGCTGGCCCGCCTGCCGCATCCGCTTTCGGAAGAGGCTCGGGCGGCGGTGGGCGATTGAGCAGTGCGGGATCGGCGAAGTCTTCTGCAACAGAATGGATAGCGCCGGCGAGCAGGGAGGGGGCTGACATGCTGCGTCTCTACGATTATTTCGACTCCGGCAACGGCTACAAGGTGCGCCTCGCGCTCGCCCAGCTCGCCATTCCCTATCGGCTGATCGCGGTCGATATCGACAAGGGCGAGACGCGCACGGCGGAATTCCTCGCCATGAATCCGAACGGGCGGATCCCGCTGCTCGCCCTCGAGAACGGCAGTTATCTCGCCGAATCGAACGCGATATTATGCTACCTCGCCGAGGGCACGACGCTGATGCCGCAGGCGGCACTCGACCGTGCCCATGTCCTGCAATGGCTGTTCTTCGAGCAGTACAGCCACGAGCCGAACGTCGCGACGTGCCGCTACTGGCTGCGCCACGGGCTCCTGACGCCGGCGCGCGAGCCGCTTTTCGCGCAGAAGCGCCTCGCCGGCTATGCCGCGCTGGCGTTGATGGAGGATCATCTCGCCACGCGCGAATTTCTCGTCGCCGGACGCTATTCGATCGCCGACATCGCGCTCTACGCCTATACCCACGTCGCCGCGCAGGGCGATTTCGATCTCGCGCGCTTTCCCGCGGTCACCGCCTGGCTCGACCGGGTGCGCGCGCAGCCCGGGCACGTCCCGCTCGGCCCGCCGTGACCCTTCATGCGCCATTGCCCATAACCCGCCGGCTGGGCTAATTCTCGTTCATGCGGGTTCTTTATCATCTCTGGCTGTCGCCCTTCTCGCGGACGATCCGCGTCGTCCTCAAGGAGAAGAATCTCGAATTCACCCTGAAGGCCGAGAAGATCTGGGAGCGGCGCCCGGAATTCCTTGCCCTCAACCCGGCCGGCGAGGTGCCGGTGCTGATCGAGCCCGACGGCAGCGTGGTCGCCGGCATGCCTGTGATCGCCGAGTTCCTCGACGAGGTCTATCGCGAGAAGATCCTGATCGGCATCAACCCGGTCGACCGCGCCGAGGTGCGCCGCCTGGTCGCCTGGTTCGACATCAAGATGAACAACGAGGTCACCGAGAACCTGGTCGGCGAGAAGATGATGAAGCGTTTCCTCGGCCTCGGCCAGCCGAACTCGAGCGCGATCCGCGCCGGCCACGCCAATCTCGTCCATCATCTCGGTTATATCGGCTATCTCACCGAGCGGCGGCGCTGGCTCGCCGGCGAGAATTTCTCGCTCGCCGACATCACCGCGGCGGCGCATCTCTCGACAATCGACTATCTCGGCGACGTGCCGTGGGACGACCACGAGCCGGCCAAGGAATGGTACGCCCGGATCAAGTCGCGGCCGAGCTTCCGCCCGCTCCTCGCCGACCACATCCCGGGCGCACCGCCGCCCAAGCACTACGCCGATCTCGATTTCTGACGCGGCATGATTTTCGCGAATAATCGTAGGGGCGGGGTTCTACCCCGCCCGCGGGCCGGGCAGAGCCCGGCCCCTACAAATATGATCTAACCCTTAAATCGCGTGTCCCGCAGGCGGATCAATCCGTCGGGAACCGGGGTGAAGCCGGTTAGCTTGGCGCTCAGCCCATAGAGCCAGTTCTGGTGATAGAGGTAGATCATCGGCCGCTCGTCGAGCAGCAGCGTGGTCGCCTTGGCGTAGAGCGTCTTGCGCCGCTCCAAATCGGTGGTGGCGCGCGCCGCGTCGAGCAGCTTGTCGAAGTCAGGGTTGCAGTAATGCCCGTCATTGCCCGCCGCATTGCAGGTGAGGAGGGCGTAGAGATTGCCGTCGGGATCGACGCGGCCGCTCCAGCCGATGAGATCGGCCTGGAACTTGCCGTCGCGCGCTTGGGCCAGCATGGTGATGAGATCGATCGACTGCAGCTCGATCTCGATCCCGGCCTCTTTGACCATCGCCTGGACTATCTGCGCCACCGGGCGCAGCTCGTTGTTGGTCGGCACCAGCAGCTTCAGCGTCGGGTGCGGCTGGCCCGCCTCGGCGAGAAGCGCCTTGGCGCGCGCGACATCGCGGGCCGGTATGGGCAGCGCGGCAGCGTAGAACGGGCTGCCGGGCGGGAAAGGCTGGTTGCCCGCCGTGAACTGGCCGGCGAAGGCGACCTCGTTGATGGCGTTGCGGTCGAGGGCGAGCTCGAAGGCCTCGCGCAGGCGCTTGTCCTTGGCGAAAGGATTGTCGGACGCCGCGCCGTTGCCGACATTGAAGCTAATGTCCTGATAGCCGAGCCCGGTGACCGCAGCGGTGGAAACGCGGCTGTCCTCTTTGGCCTGGGCGAGGTCGGTCGGCGCCAGGCGCTCGATGATCTCGATCTGGCCGGCCTGCAGATTGGCGAAGCGCACGCTGGCGTCGGAGATCGGCAGGAAAGTGACGCGGTCGAAATGATAATGTGCAGCGTCCCAGTATTCCTTGAACCTCTCCAGCACGATGCGGTCCTGCGGCACGCGCTCGACGAATTTATAGGGCCCGGCGCAGACCGGGTGCTGGTCGAATTTGTCACCCGCCGCCTCCGCCGCCTTGGGCGCGATCATGATGCCGGCGCGGTCGGTGAACTGGCCGACGAGCGGCGAGAACGGCGCATCGAGAAGGAAGCGGACGGTCAAGGGATCGACCACCTCGACGCCTGATATGGCGCCGATCTCGCTCTTGCGCCGGCTGCCCGGCAGGGTGAGGGCGCGCTCGATCGTGTATTTGACCGCGGCGGCGTCGAAGGGCTCGCCGTCATGGAAGGTGACGCCCGGCCGCAGCGTGAAGGTGACGGAGCGGCCGTCCTCCGCCGTTGTCCAGGCCGTCGCCAGCTGCGGCACGATGCTGCCGTCGGGCGCCAGCTCGACCAGCTTGTCGCAGAGCGAGGCGAGGACGTGCCGTCCAACGAAGGTCCAGTTCTTCGCCGGGTCGAGCGTGTCGGGATCGTCCTGCAGGGCGATACGAACATTCTGCGCGCCGGCGTCGCCGGACGCCACGACGAGGAGGATGGCGGCGGCAAGAACTGACGGCAGTCTCATGGCGTATTCTCCGAGCGGGCGAAACCGGCGGCGACTGTAAGCACCTCGCAGCTGCCCCGCCAGCACGATCACCAACCGGTAGCATAACCGTCACCGAGCGGTCACATCGGCTGCCTTACATAGCCGGCATGGAGGACACCATGGCGGCGGTTTCGGCGGCGGCCGGACATCAAGCGGCGGGGCGCTGGCGCCAGTCGCTGACCGCCCTCCAGGCACGCCCGTATCTGCTCCTGCTGCCGTCGCTCGTCTTCCTCGTTCTCTTCACGTTTTTCCCGATCATCGAGGTCACCTGGGCGTCGCTGTTTCGCACCGCTTACGGTCAGCACAGCGGCAGCTTCGTGGGCCTCGACAACTATCAGCGCGTGCTGCAGGACGGCGCCTTCCGCAATGCCTTTTTCAACAACGTGTTCTACGCGGTCGGCACCATCGTGCCCAGTCTCGTCATCGCCCTCTTCCTCGCCCTGCTGCTCAACGATTCCTCGCGCTTCAAGGCGGCGATTCGCGCCCTCGTCTTCCTGCCGACCTTGATCCCGCTGGTCGCCGCGGCGGCGCTCTTCTCGTTCATCTTCCTACCTGGGATCGGGCTGCTCGACCATTACCTCGCCAAGCTGGGCTTACGCGGCTTCAACTGGCTCGGCGATCCCGATATCGCCCTGGCATCGCTCAGCGTGCTGACGGTGTGGAAGAACGCCGGCTACTACATGCTGTTCTATCTCGCCGGGCTGCAGGCGATCCCGAGCGATCTCGGCGAGGCGGCCAAGCTCGACGGCGCTTCCGCCTGGCAGCGTCTGCGGTACGTCACCCTGCCGCTGCTCGCGCCGACCACCGGCTTCGTCGCCGTCATCGCACTGATCAACGTGATCACCGCCGTCGACCACATCGTCGTGCTGACCAAGGGCGGGCCGAACGGCGCGACCAATTTGCTGCTCTACTACATCTACCAGAACGCCAACGAATTCTACGACGCGGGCAAGGCGAGCGCGGCGACGGTGATCAGCGTCGCCCTGCTGCTGGCGCTCTCGCTGCTCGGCCTCAAGGGGCTCGAACGCGGGGCTGGGCGCGATGAGTAAGGCGCTTGCCCGCCGGAGTCCGGCGCAAATCGGCAGTGCCGCGCTGCTCTGCGCCATCGCCTTGGTGTGGACGACGCCGTTCCTTTGGATGGTGGTCGCCGCCTTCCGGCTGGAGAGCGGCGGTAGCCGCGACATGGCCTCGCTGCTGCCGCCGCTGCAGCCGACCCTCGAGAATTTCGCCCTCGCCTTCGAAAGCGCCGATTTCGCCGTCTACTACCTCAACACGCTGCTCGTCGTCGGTGGCATCCTCGCCGTGCAGCTGGTGACGATCAGCCTCGCCGGCTACGCTTTCGCGCGACTCGACTTCGCCGGCAAGGACGTGCTCTTCACCCTTTTCCTGCTCCAGCTCATGCTGGTGCCGCCGATCCTCATCGTTCCCAACCTGACGACGGTGGTGCGGCTCGGCATCTACGATTCGCTGCTCGGCGTGATGGCGCCCTATCTCGCCTCCGCCTTCGGCACCTTCCTGATGCGCCAGACCTTCAAGACGATCCCGCGCGATTACGAGGAAGCGGCGCTGCTCGATGGCGCACGCTGGTGGGAGGTGCTGTGGCACGTCCTACTGCCGCTCGCCCGGCCCGGCCTCGTCGCCTTCTCGATCGTCTCCGTCGCCGCCCATTGGAACGAGTTCCTGTGGCCGCTGATGGTCGTCAACGCGCCGGAGAAACGCACGCTGACCGTCGGCCTTGCCAGCTTCGCCGCCGGCGCCGAGGGCGGCCAGGAATGGGGCTTGCTCGCCGCCGGCACGCTGCTCGTCGCGCTGCCGCTGGTCGTCGCCTTCCTCGCCTTCCAGCGCCAGTTCATCGACAGCTTCATGTTTTCCGGAGTCAAAGGCTGAGGAGGGAAAGACCCATGACACGCATGATCGGGACACGCATGATCGGGACACGCATGATCGGAGCGACCGCGACGGCGCTCGCCATCGCCTTGCTCGCCGGCTCCGCGAGCGCGGCGACGAAGATCGAGTTCTTCTTCCCGGTGCCGGTCGAAGGCAAGCTGGCACGCGAGATGGGCGACATCGCCAAGCGCTTCAACGCCGCACAGTCGGACGTCGAGGTAGTCGCCGTCTATACCGGCAATTACGACGAGACCAAGATCAAGGCGCAGGCGGCGATGCAGGCGGGCAAGCCGCCGGCCGTGGCCCTCGTCTCGGCCAATTTCGTGCTCGAGTTCAAGCTCAACGACCAGATCGTCCCGCTCGACCCGTTCCTCGCCGCCGAGGGCACGACGAAGGATCAATTCCTCGCCGATTTCTGGCCGGCGCTGCACGGCAATGCGACTGTCGACGGCAAGCTCTATGCCATTCCCTATCAGAACTCGACGCCGCTGCTCTATTACAATGCCGATCTCTTCAAGGCGGCCGGCCTCGATCCCGAGAAGCCACCGCAGAATTGGGCGCAGCTCATCGACTATGCGTCCAAGCTGACCAAGAAGGACGGCGAGCAGCGCTGGGGCCTGATGATGCCGTCGGAATACGAGTATCTCGGCTGGCTCGTCTCCGCCTTCACCATGGCGAATGGCGGCACCTACTACAATCAATCCTATGGCGGCGAGGTCTATTACGATGCCCCCTCGACGCTCGGCGCGCTGCGCTTCTTCGACGACGCCGTGCACAAATACGGCTTCATGCCCGAGGGCGTCACCGACCAGAAGGCGGTGTCGACCAGCTTCTTCGCCGGCAACGCGGCGATGGTCATCCTCTCGACCGGGACACTGTCCTTCGTGCGCGAGAACGCCAAATTCGCCTACAAGGTCGCCTTCGTGCCCGGCAATCTGCGCAACGCCGCGCCGATCGGCGGTGGCTCGCTGGTCACCTTCAAGAACCTGCCGGAGGACCAGCGCAAGGCCGCCTGGACCTTCATGAAATGGCTGACGACGCCGCAGCAGCTCGCCAGCTGGAGCCGCTTCACCGGCTATTTCGCGCCGCGCAAGAGCGCCTATGAGCTCCCCGAGATGAAGGCGTTCACCGCGCAGAACCCGGATGCGCTGATCGCCCTCGACCAGCTCCAGCGCTATGGCCAGCCGTGGTTCGCCACCTTCAACACCGTCGCCGTGCGCAAGGCGATGGAGGACGAGGTCCAGGCCGTGCTCAGCGGCAAGAAGAAACCCGAGGCGGCTGTCAAGGATGCGCAACGCAAGGCCGACGAGATCATGCTACCTTACGTGCAATCCACGGCGCTGACGGTCGGCACGGGCGGCTGACCGGCATCGCGCTTCCGCCTCATGCGGCCAGCGCCAAGATGGCGCTGGCCGCCGTAACCAGGAGCATTCCCAGCGTGATCATCGCGCAAATCACCGATCTCCATGTCCGGCCGCGAGGCTGGCTGTGCAACGGCGTCGTCGAGACCAACGCCATGCTCGGCCGGGCGCTGACCTCGCTCAACGCGCTCAAGCCGAGGCCGGACTTGGTGATCGCGACCGGCGATCTCGTCGATACCGGCAGGATCGAGGAGTATCAGGTCCTGCGCGAGGAGCTCGGCCGGCTGGCGATGCCGGTCTTTCTCATTCCGGGCAATCACGACAGCCGCGAGGCGCTGCGCGAGGTCTTCGCCGATGCCGGCTATTGGCCGCAGGGCGAGCAGCTCCGCTACACGGTCGAGGATTACCCGGTGCGCCTCATCGCGCTCGACACCAAAATCCCCGGCAAGACCGAGGGCGAGGTCGGCGCGAAGCAGCTCGACTGGCTGGCGGCGCGGCTGGCGGAAGAGCCGACGAAGCCGACCATCGTCTTCATGCATCATCCGCCGTTTCTGACCGGCATCGGCCACATGGACCGCATCAACTGTCTCGACGGCCCGGCGGTCGCCGCCGTGATCGCGCGCCATAGCCAAGTCGAGCGCGTGGTCTGCGGCCACCATCACCGGCCGATCCAGATCCGCTGGGCCGGCACGATCGGCAGCGTCGCTCCGAGCACCGCTCATCAGGTGACGCTCGACCTCACCGCGGATGCGCCGGCGACCTTCGACCTCGAGCCACCCGCCTTCCACCTTCATAGCTGGAGCGCGGATATCGGCGGCGTCGTCACTCACCAGGCCTATGTCGGCAATTTCCCCGGCCCCTATCCATTCGTTGGCGACAAGGCCGATGCGGCGTAGCCCGGAATCCTCATAGGGGCTCGTTCATCGGGGCCACGAGGCGCGTCCATGCCGCAATACTCAGATCAGCTTCTGCTGAGTACCGAGACCGTCACGATCCGGGACGTCACCTGCGGCGGCGAATGCCGGCACAAGAGCGCCGACGAGTGTCCGTACGAGACGCATCTGGTGTTTCCCTATCGCGGCGTCTATGTGCGCCATCTCGGTCGCAACGACGCCGTGGCCGAAGCCAATCAGGTATTGTTCTTCAACGCGGCGGAAGCCTATCGCATCAGCCATCCCGTCGCGGGCGGCGACGCCAGCCTGTCTCTCGTCATCGGCGAGCCGTGGCTGCGCGAGTTGGCGCCGAAGGAGCGGATGCACGAGGGCGGTGCGCTGGCGTTTCGCCGGCAGCGCCTGCGCATCGACCCGCGGACGCAGGCGCTGGTGGCGCTGTTGCGGCACAGCCTGACGCTTGGCGCCGCCGAAACCCTGGAAGCAGAGACCCTGGCGCTGACGCTGGTGCGGCGCGCCGTGGCCGAGCGGACCGCGCACGCGGCCGGCGCCAGTCCGGGGCGGCAAAAGCTGGTGGACCGCGCCAAGCTGGTGCTGTCGGCGGACCTGGCACGGCGCTGGACCCTGGCCGAGATCGCGGCCGAGGTTGGCGTCTCCCCGGTCTATCTCACGCAGGTGTTCCAGCAGGTGGAGGCCGTGCCGCTGTATCGCTACCAGCTGCGCCTGAGGCTGGCGCGCGCGCTGGACCTGCTTGGCCAGTATGACGATCTCACCACGCTGAGCATGGATCTCGGCTTTTCCAGCCACAGCCATTTCAGCGCCGCCTTCCGCCGGGCCTATGGCCGCACGCCGATAGAGTTTCAGCGCTTGGCCCATCTGCGCTGAGAGCGCGAGCAGATCGCTAAAGATTCTGACAGCGCCGACACGCCCCGGATGCTTTCTCTATCTCCGCCCGACTGTCAGGACTTCAAGGAGATTTGACTCATGACCGCGAAAACCTGTGCGGCTTGCGATGGCGAGCTGGACGTCAACCCCATCAAGGTGAAGCTCGGCGGAAATACCGTGGAGGTGTGCTGCGCGGCGTGCGCGCAGTCGCTGAAGGAAGCCGATGCCTCGATGTCGGGCCAGAAGCCCGGCAAGGAGGGTTGAGCAATGCATGCCGATCAAGCCGCGGCAACAAAGCGCAACGTCGTCACGCCTTCCGGTCGCATCGGCTACACCGAGGCCGGCACCGGCCCGGTCGCCCTCTTCGTGCACGGCGTGTTGCTCAACGGGCATTTGTGGCGGCACCAGCTGGCGGACCTCTCTGATATGCGCCGCTGCATCGCGGTGGATCTGCTGGCGCATGGCGATACGCAGATCGTGCCGGACCAGGACGTGTCGGTGACCGCAAACGCGACGATGCTTCGGGAATTTCTCGACGCTGTGCGGATCGAGCAGGTCGACCTGGTCGGCAACGACAGCGGCGGCGGTATCGCGCAGATCTTCGCGGCGCTGAATCCCTCGCGCGTCCGCAGCCTGACGCTCACCGACTGCGATGCGCACGACAACTGGCCGCCGGAAGCGTTCAAGCCCTTTCTCGCGATGGCGGCCGCCGGCGGCTTGCGCGGCGCGCTCGACGCCATGCTGGCGGACAAGAATTTCTACCGCTCGGCCCAGGCGCTGGGACCGGCCTACGAGCATCCCGAAAGCGTGACGGACGAAACGATCGACGCATATCTGCGCCCGTTGGTGAGCAGCGAGCAGCGGACGAACGACTTTCGACGCTTCCTGGCCGCCTTCGACTGCAAGCACACGTTGGCGGTGGAAGCGCAGTTGCGGAAGCTGGAGGCGCCGACGCTGATCGCCTGGGGCACGGACGACGTCTACTTCGACGTTCAATGGTCGCGCTGGCTAGCCGAGGCGATTCCCGGCACCCGGCGGCGCGTCGAGCTGAAAGGCGCCCGCATCTTTTTTCCCGAGGAACGCGCGGCGGAATTCAACCGGGAACTGCGCGCACACTGGCTGGCGAGCTAGCCTTCAGCGCCGACAGGTACGCGCCTCTACTTCTTCTTCGCCGGTGCCGGCTTGGGCTTGGCCGGCGGCGCGGCGGCATCCGCCGGGGCGGCGTCGAGCTTGGCGAGATTGGCTTTGGCGGCGCCTTCCGTGGCGCTGTTAGGCGCCACCTGCACGACGCGCTGCCAGTCCTTGCGCGCCCCGGCCTCGTCGCCGGTGATGCTGCGGATGTTGCCGCGCTCGAGCAGCGCGTCCGGCTGATCCGGCGTCAGGCGCAGGGCGGCGTCGACGTCGCGCCGCGCCTGATCGTATTGCTCGAGGCTGCGATGCGCCGAGGCGCGGAAGACGAGGGCGTCGACGCGCTTGGCGTCGAGCTGGAGGGCACCGTCGAGATCGGTGATCGCCTCGCGAAAATTCTTCTCGCCGGCGAGCGCCTCGGCGCGGTCGATCAGCAGATCGGCGTCGTTGGGCGTCAGGGCGAGCGCCGCGCTCAGGGCGCCGGCGGCGCGCGCCGGATCGCCGGCGAGCAGCCAGGATTGGCCGGCCTGATCGAGCACCTGGGCGCGCAGCTCGACCGGGCCCTTGGTCATCGTATCGGCCAGCGCCTCGAGCTTGCCGGCCGCCTCGGCATAGCGGCCGAGACCGATCAGCGCGACATCGGCGCAATGCTCGGCCGGATGGCCGCCGCCGGCGATGCGCCACGCATTGGCATCGTCGAAGGCGGCTTGCGGCGTCCGCCGCGCCGCTTCCATGCAGCGTGTGTAGTGCTCGGCCTCGACGGCCGGCAGGCGCTGCGCGCGCGTCGGGTTGGTAGCGAGAAGCAGAAGAGCGGCGGCATGTCCGGCGAGCGCGATACGAGCGACGGCGCGCGCGAGCGGCCGCTTGCGGCGGGTCATTCGCCCGGTGCGGTCACGCGCTCGTGGTCGGCCAGCCGCGGCGCGTCGCCGGCAACGCTGCGCTCGCCCTTGCGGCTAAACAGCGTGCGCGCCTTCTCCATGTAGACGTAGACGACGGGCGTGATGTAGAGGGTCAGGGTCTGCGAGACGAGCAGGCCGCCGACCACCGCAAGACCGAGCGGACGGCGCAGTTCCGAGCCGGCGCCGACGCCGAGCGCAATCGGCAGCGTGCCCATGATCGCCGCCATCGTCGTCATCATGATCGGCCGGAAGCGCAGCAGGCAGGCCTCGTGGATCGCCCCTTCCGCGGTCGTCCCCGGAGTCTTGCGCCGCTCGATGGCGAAATCGATCATCATGATCGCGTTCTTCTTGACGATGCCGATCAGCATGACGATGCCGATGATGGCGATGACGCTGAGATCCATTTTGAACAGCATCAGCGTGAGCAGCGCGCCAAGCCCCGCCGCCGGCAGGCCGGAGAGGATGGTGATCGGATGGATGAAGCTCTCGTAGAGAATGCCGAGCACGATGTAGATGACGAGGATGGCGGCGATCAGCAGCATGCCCTGGCCGCGCAGCGAATCCTGGAAGACCTGGGCGGTGCCCTGAAAGCCGGTGGTGACGGTGACCGGCAGGTTGGCCTCTCGCTCGGTCTGCTGGATGCGTTCCACCGCCTCGCCGAGCGAGACGCCGGGGGCGAGGTTGAACGAGATCGTCACCGAGGGCAGCTGCGACTGGTGATTGACGGTGAGCGGACCGGTCGCCGAACGGATCGTCGCGAACGCCTCGAGCGGAATCGGCTGGCCGGTGCCGCCCGCCGGGCGGACATAGATGCGCGACAGCGCGCCGGGATCCGCCTGGAAGTGCGGGTCGGCTTCGAGGATGACCTCATAGTCGTTCGCCGCGGTATAGATCGTCGAGACCTGGCGCGCACCAAAGGCGCTGTACAGCGTATTGCGCACGAGATCGGCGGTGATGCCGAATTGCGAGGCCTTGTCGCGGTCGATGTCGACGATCGCCTGCAGATTGCCGATCTGCAGGTCGGACGTCGCGTCCTGGAAACCGGGCAGGGCGTGCAGCTTATCCTTCATGATCGGCGCCCAGTGGTAGAGCTCGTCGAGATCGGCGTCCTGCAGCGTGTACTGGTACTGGCCCTTGGCGAGGCGACCGCCGACCTGGATGTTCTGGATGGGCTGGAAATAGGTGTTGATGCCGGGGACGACGGCAACGGCGGTACGCAGCTCCTGGATGATGTCGGTGGCGCTCTTCGTGCGCTGGTCGCGCGGCTTCAGGTTGATGAAGATGCGGCCCTGATTGGGGGCGGGGCTGAAGCCGGTGGCGCCGACGCTCGAATTGGCGACTTCGACGTTGGGGTTCTCCTTGACGATCGCGGCGACCGCCTTCTGCCGCTCGGCGATGGCCGCGAAGGAGGTATCCTGCGCGGCCTCGGTGATGGCGAAGATGAGGCCGGTATCCTCGATCGGGAAGAAGCCCTTGGGCACGGCGCCAAAGAGATAGATCGCGGCGCCGAGCGAGATGAAGGTGGCGACCAGCGTGACCTGGCGCCAGCGCAGCACCGCGCTCAAGGTCACCGCATAGAAGCGCAGCATGGCGTCGAAGCAGGCCTCGGACAGGCGATAGAGCCAGTTATGCGTCTCGCCGTGATGCGACTTGAGCATGCGCGAGCTCAGCATCGGCGTCAGCGTCAGCGAGACGATGCCCGAGATCATGATCGTCATGCTGATCGTCACCGCGAACTCGCGGAACAGCCGGCCGACGATGCCGCCCATGAAGAGGACGGGAATGAAGACGGCGACCAGCGACAGGGTGATCGACAGGATGGTGAAGCCGATCTCGGCGGCGCCCTTGAGCGCGGCCTCCATCGGGCGCATGCCGTCCTCGATGTGGCGGACGATGTTCTCGAGCATGACGATGGCATCGTCGACGACGAAGCCGACCGACAGGGTGATGGCGAGCAGCGACAGATTGTCGATCGAGTAGCCCATCACATACATGCCGGCGAAGGTGCCGATCAGCGACACCGGCAGGGCGAGCGCCGGGATGATGGTGGCGGTGACGTTGCGCAGGAAGACGAAGATCACGAGGACGACGAGGACGATCGTCAGGATCAGCGTGAACTGCACGTCGTCGATCGACTGGCGGATCGAGAGGGAGCGGTCGTTGACGATCCGCAGATCGAGCGCCGGCGGGATCGCCGCCTGAAAGATGGGTACCAGCGCCTTGACTGAATCGACGACCTGGACGGTGTTGGCGTCGGGCTGGCGCTGTATCGCGAGCATGACGTTGCGCTTGCCGTTGTACCAGCTCGCCACCTTGTCGTTCTGCACGCTGTCGACGACGGTGGCGACCTGACCGAGGCGGATCGGCGCGCCGTTGCGGTAGGCGACGATGATCGGCCGGTACTGCTCGGCCGTCGGCAGCGAGCCGGAAGCCTGCAGCGTGACGTTCTGTGCCGGACCGTCGAGATTGCCCACCGGCGTGTTCGAATTGGCGGAGGCGACCGCGCTGCGCAGATCGTCGATGCCGATGCCCATCGCGGCGAGCGCCTCGGGATTGGCCTGCACGCGGACGGCGAATTTCTGCGCGCCGTAGACCTGCACCTGGGCGACGCCGGGCAGGGTCGAGATGCGCTGGGCGATCATCACCTCGGCATATTCGTCGACGACCGAAAGCGGCAGCGTGTCGGAAGCGAGGGTCAGGAACATGACCGGCTGGTCCGCCGGGTTGACCTTCTGGAAGCTCGGCGGCGTCGTCATCTCGATCGGCAGCTTCCTCGCCGCGATGGTCAGCGCCGACTGCACGTCGAGCGCGGCGCCGTCGATGTTGCGGTCGAGATCGAACTGCATGGTGATCGAGGTGACGCCCTGGCCGCTCGTCGAGATGATCGAGTTAAGCCCCGAGATCGTCGCGAATTGCCGCTCGAGCGGCGCCGCCACCGAGGCGGCCATGGTCTCCGGGCTGGCGCCGGGCAGGTTGGCGGTCACGACGATGGTCGGGAAATCGACGCGCGGCAGCGCCGCGACGGGCAGGAGGCGATAGCCGAAGATGCCGAAGATGACGAACGCCATCATGAGCAGCGTCGTCATGACGGGCCGATGGATGCAAGTGATCGGCAGATTCATGAGGTGGGACCGCCCGCTGCCACGGCCGGCGGCCGCGTTTCGACAAGCGTGCCCTTGGTCAGACGCAGCTGACCGTCGACGACGACCTGCTCGCCCTCGGCCAGCCCCTTGGCGATGACGCTTTCGCCGCCGATCGCCCTTGCGACCGTGATGTCGCGCGGCTCGGCCGTCTTATCCGGCTTGACGACATAGACATAGCTGCCGTTCTGGCCGACCTGTACCGCCTGAGTCGGAATGACGATTGCATCCGGCTCGATGCGCAGGGTCAGCGAGACATTGACGAACTGGCCCGGCCATAGCCGATCCTTGCCGTTATCGAAGATGCCCTTGAGCGTGATCGTGCCCGTCGTCGTGTCGACGGCATTGTCGATGAAGGCGAGCTTGCCCGTCTCCATCGGGCCGCCATCGCCCGGCGGCAGCGCCGTGACCGCGAGTTCGCCGCCGGCCGACGCCTCGCGGATCGCGGGCAGCTGGCTCTGCGGCAGAGAGAAGGCGACGTAGATCGGGTGCAGCTGATTGACGGTCGCGAGAACGATGGTGTCGTTCGCCTTGACGTTGTTGCCGGCCCGCAGCAGGACGGCACCGACGTGGCCATCGATCGGCGTCGTGATCGTGTAATAGGTGATCTGGACCTTCATGTTGTCGAGCGCCGCCTCGTCGGCGCGAACCGTCGCCTCGAGCGTCGCGGCGGTGGTCTGCGCCGTGTCGTAGGTCGCCGCCGCGGTATAATTCTTGCTGACCAGCTGGGCCTGGCGCTCGGCCTCGCGTTTGGCATTGGCAA
>DATAQP010000607.1:0-4105 GCA_036264595.1 Allostellaceae bacterium | reverse complement strand
GATTTCTCATCCTGCGCTATCTCTAGACGATGATCGCCGCTAGCTCGCCGCGCGTTTTCGTCACCCTCCTGCTCGCCGCGAGTGCCGCCATCGTCGGTGGCGCCCTGCTCTCTCAATACGTCGGCGGTCTGCAGCCCTGCGAGCTCTGCCTCTATCAGCGCTGGCCCTATTACGCCGTCATCGTTGCCACCGCTGTCGCGCTGCTGAGCGGCGGCGATCGGGCGATGCAAGCGGTCATCGTGCTGTGCGCCCTGCTCTTCGCAGCCAGCACCGCCCTCGCCTTCTATCATGTCGGTGTCGAGCAGCACTGGTTCGCCGGGCCGAGCGCCTGCACTGGCAGCATCACCGGTGCAAACTCGGTCGAGGCGCTCAAGGCTCTGCTGCTGGCGCGTCAGCCGGTGAGCTGCGACACGCCGTCCTGGCTGCTCTTCGGCGTCTCGCTGGCGGGCTGGAACCTCGTCGCCTCGATCCTGCTCACCGTCGCCTGCGCTGGCGCCGCCTTCCGGCGCAGGCGGCAATGAGTCCCTCGACGGAGACGGCAATGCCGACGGCACGACGCGCCCACCGCCTACCCGGCGATCCGCAACCAGCGGACAAGGTCGCGCGCATGATCCGCGTTGATCATGCCGGCGAATATGGCGCCGCGCGCATCTATGACGGCCAGCTCGCCGTGCTTGGGCGCAGCCGCTCCGCCGGCGTGATCCGCGAGATGGCCGAGCAGGAGAAACGCCATCTTGCCGAATTCGATCGGTTGATCGTCGAGCGTCGCGTGCGGCCCACCCTGCTTACCCCGCTGTGGCATGTCGCCGGCTTCGCCCTTGGCGCGGCGACCGCGCTGCTCGGCGAGCAGGCGGCGATGGCCTGCACTGTGGCCGTCGAGGAGGTGATCGATGCCCATTACGGCGCGCAGAGCGAGGCGCTCGGCGACAGCGAGATAGCGTTGCGCGCGACGATCGACGAGTTCCGCGCCGACGAGGGCGAGCACCGCGCCATCGCGCTCGCCCACGGGGCGCGCGAGATGCTTGGCTATGAGGTGCTGAGCGGCGTCGTCAAGGCCGGCTCGCGGCTGGCCATCTGGCTCTCGACCAGACTCTAGGCGGGATCCAGCTCGCTGTCCCAGTAAAGAAAATCCCGCCAACTCTGGTGCAGATAGTTCGGCGGGAAGGCACGGCCGTTTTCCTGAAGCAGATGGGTCGAAGGTTGCTCCGGTCTCAAGCGCGGGTACATCCCGCTCTCCCTCGGCAGGCGGCTGCCTTTGAGGAGATTGCAGGTCGAGCAGGCGGTGACGACGTTGTCCCAGGTCGTGCGACCACCGCGCGAGCGCGGTATGACATGGTCGAAGGTCAGATCATGCGATGGGTACGGCTCGCTGCAATACTGGCAGCTGAAGCGGTCGCGCAGGAAGACGTTGAACCGGGTGAAGGCGGGACGGCGCGCGGCGGGAATGTATTCCTTGAGCGAGATGACGCTCGGCAGACGCATCTCGAAGCTTGGGCTGCGCACCACCTCTTCGTACTCCGAGATGATATTGACGCGGTCGAGAAATACCGCCTTGACCACTTCCTGCCACGACCACAGCGAGAGCGGAAAGTAGGAGAGCGGACGGAAATCCGCATTGAGCACCAATGCCGGACAATTATCCAAGGACATCGAGCACCGACCTCGTCCCCGTCAATCCTTCACTGCGTCGTTCATACCCGGAGACTGTGACAGTTCGATGAGAAAAGCACAAGCTCTTGGCGGCTAACCCACAATATCTAGCGTGTCGGTACTGGCTTCTCGCCACGGTAGTCATAGAAGCCGCGACCGGCCTTGCGACCGAGCCAGCCGGCCTCGACGTATTTGACGAGCAGCGGACAGGGCCGGTACTTCGAATCGGCGAGGCCTTCGTAAAGCACCTGCATGACGGAGAGGCAGGTGTCGAGGCCAATGAAATCGGCAAGCTCGAGCGGCCCCATCGGATGGTTGGCGCCAAGCCGCATCGCGGTATCGATCGCGTCGACCGAGCCGACGCCCTCGTAGAGCGTGTAGACCGCCTCGTTGATCATCGGCAGCAGGATGCGGTTGACGATGAAGGCGGGAAAGTCTTCCGCGGCGACCGGCTGCTTGCCGAGCTTGACCGCGAGCTCGCGCACCGTCGCGAAGGTCGCCTCGTCGGTGGCGATGCCGCGGATCAGCTCGACCAGCGCCATCACCGGCACCGGATTCATGAAGTGCATGCCGATGAACTTGCCGGGCCGGTCGGTCGTCGCGGCGAGGCGGGTGATCGAGATCGACGAGGTGTTGGTGGCGATCAGCGCCTCGGGCTTTAGCTTGGGCACGAGCTGCTTGAAGATCTCGCGCTTGACCGCCTCTTTCTCGGTCGCCGCCTCGATGACGATGTCGCAATCGCCGAACTGATCGTAATCGGCGCCGGTGGCGATATGCGCCATCGCCGCCTGCTTGTCGCCTTCCGTGATCTTGCCGCGGCTGACCTGACGCACGAGATTGCGATCGATCGTCTGCACGGCGCGCTCGAGCGCGGCGGGATCGACGTCGCCGAGATGGACGCTCAACCCGGCGAGCGCGCAAACATGGGCGATCCCGCTGCCCATCTGGCCGGCGCCGATGACGCCGATCGTCTTCATCATGATCGATCCAATCGTTTACTTGCCCTTCGCCAGCTCGGCGTCGAGTTCCGGTATCAGCTTGAAGAGGTCGCCGACGAGGCCGTAATCGGCGACCTGGAAGATCGGCGCCTCCTCGTCCTTGTTGATGGCGACGATGACTTTCGAATCCTTCATCCCGGCGAGATGCTGGATGGCGCCGGAGATGCCGACCGCGATGTAGAGATCGGGAGCGACGATCTTGCCGGTCTGGCCGACTTGATAGTCGTTGGGAACGAAATCGGCATCGACGGCGGCGCGGCTGGCGCCGACCGCGGCGCCGAGCTTGTCGGCGATCTTCTCGAGCAAGTGGAAATTGTCGCCCGACTGCATGCCGCGGCCTCCCGAGATGACGATGCGCGCGCTGGTCAGCTCGGGCCGTTCCGATTTCGACAGTTCCGAGCCGACGAAATCCGAGAGCCCGGCTGCGCCGGGGCCGGCGACCGCCTCGATCACCGCGCTGCCGCCTTCGGCTGGCGCGGCCGGGAAGCCGGTACCGCGCACGGTGATGATCTTGACCGCATCCTTCGACTACACGGTCGCGAGCGCATTGCCGGCATAGATCGAGCGCACGAAAGTGTCGGGTGAGACGACCGACGAGATGTCGGAGATCTGCATGACGTCGAGCAAGGCAGCGACGCGCGGCGCGATGTTCTTGCCCGATGTCGTCGACGGCGCCAGCATATGGCTGTAGCCGCCCTCGCGCACCAGCTTGACGATCAGCGGCGCGACGTTCTCGGCCAGGCCATGCCCGTAGGCGGCATCGTCGGCGACGAGGATCTTGGCGATGCCCGGGATCTTCGCGGCTTCCTCGGCGGCAGGGCGGCAATTCTGCCCGGCGACAAGGATGTGGACATCGCCGCCGATCGCGGCGGCGGCGCTGACGACGTTGAGCGTCGCCGCCTTCAGCGCGGCATTGTCGTGCTCGGCGAGAAGAAGAATGGCCATCAGATGACTCGCGCCTCGTTCCTGAGCTTATCGACGAGCTCGGCGACGGAGGCGACCTTGCGGCCGCCCTGACGCTTCGCGGGCTCCTCGACCTTGAGCGTGACCAGGCGCGGCGTCACATCGACGCCGAGCGTCTCCGGCGTCAGCTGCTCGATCGGCTTCTTCTTCGCCTTCATGATGTTGGGCAGCGAGGCGTAGCGCGGCTCGTTGAGACGCAGATCGGTGGTCACCACGGCGGGAAGCTTGAGATTGATCGTCTCGAGCCCGCCATCGACCTCGCGCGTCACCGTGGCGTTTCCGTCCGCCAGCACCAGCTTCGAGGCGAAGGTGCCCTGCGCCCAGCCGGCGAGCGCCGCCAGCATCTGCCCGGTCTGGTTGCTGTCGTCGTCGATCGCCTGCTTGCCCAGGATGACGAGGTCGGCCTGATCTCGCAGCACCAGCGCTTTCAAGCACTTGGCAACCGATAACGGCTCGACTTCGCTATGGTGCTGAACCAGGATTCCGCGATCGGC
>DATAQP010000563.1:0-5825 GCA_036264595.1 Allostellaceae bacterium | reverse complement strand
GAGGGCGAGATCGAGATCGGTGAAGGTCTCGCCCAGCCGATCCGTCCAGGCATAGGGAAAGAGCGGATCGTGCTGCGCCCATCGAACGCCGGTCGGCACCGTGATCGGCGGCAGCGCGGGCGCCTCGCCCTTGATCATGGCGATGCGGCCGGCATGCGAAGCCTTGTAATGGGCGAAGCCGCCAACGAGATTTCCTTCCTTGAGGAAATTGTCGGTGAAGATCTCGAGCACGTCGTCGAACGAGTCCTTGCGGTGCGACCAATGGCGCAGCATATGCCCGATATAGGCTCGGCAGGTCTCCCGGCTGGCGCCGACCAGGACGGGCGCCATCGCCATTTGGTGGAAGGATTGGTACCAGATCTCGTTAAGCCGGTCCGGCGCACCCATGCGCGCGCCGATGCCGGGATAGACGAAATCGAAGAAGAAGAGGCCGGCGAGACGCTGCGGCGCCGCGCGGGCGAGCGGCTGCATGATTGCGCCGCCGACATCGTGGCCGACCACGCCGATCTCGGCGATGCCGAGCGCGTCGAGCAGCGCCAGCATGTCCGCCGCATGGTCCGGTGGGCCGAAGGCGCCGTCGGGCTTGTCGCTGTCGCCGAAGCCGCGCAGATCGGGCGCGACGAGCTGGAAACGATCGGCGAGACGCGTCATCACGGGCTCCCAGGTGAGCCAGAACTCCGGCCAGCCATGCAGCAGGAGGAGCGGCCGGCCGCTCCCCATCCGCGCGACGTGGAAGCGCGCGCCGTTCGCCGCGATCGTCAGATGCTCCATGATCATCGTACTCCCTCAGCTCGCCATGACGAAGCCGTCGACGAGGATGAGGTCGCGCGTCAGCGCCTTGTCCCGCACGGCGAGGGCGGTGGCGTATTCCGGCGAGCGATACCAGGCGCGCGCCTGCTCGATCGAGGGGAACTCGACGACGACGATCATCTCCGGCCGCCAGCTGCCTTCCAGCGTCTCGACCGCCCCGCCGCGCGCGAGATAGCGGCCGCCATATTGCGCGATCGAGGCCGCGGCGCGCGCACGGTAGATCTGCAAGGAGTCGGGGTCGCGGGCGGAGAGATCGGAAATTATATAAGCAGCCATGACGATGCCTCGCGGCGGGGCGACGAGATCGACAGACTAGCCTCGCGCCGTGTTGCTTGTCATCGCGATGAGGCGTTTCGCCTGTGTCATTCGCACGTCGTCGAATTCGGCTATTCATCGCGTTTCCCGGTCCTACCTCCCATAGGAGAATGATCATGTCGCAACGCCCCGTTGTCCTCTCGACCCCGCTACGCACCGCCATCGGCACGTTTGGCGGCGCCCTGAAGGCGACCCCGGCGACGACGCTCGGCGCCGCCGCGGTCCGCGCCGTGCTGGCACGGGCGAAGCTCGATCCGGCCAAGGTCGATACGGTGGTCATGGGCAATGTCGTGCAAGCCGGCAACAAGATGAACCCGGCGCGGCAGGCGGCGATCCAGGGCGGCGTGCCGGTCGAGGTGCCGGCGCTGACGGTGAACCGGGTCTGCGGCTCGGGCGCCCAAGCGATCGTCTCGGCGGCGCAGGAGATCATGCTCGGCCTGACCGATTGCGCGATCGCCGGCGGCATGGAGAACATGGACCAGGCGCCCTATCTCGTCGCCGGCGGGCGCTGGGGCTATCGCCTCGGCAATCAGGAGATCTATGACAGCGTGCTGCGCGACGGGCTGAACGACGCCTTCTCGGACCAGCATTCGGGCTGGCACACCGAGGATCTCGTCACGGCGCGGCAGATCACCCGCGAGGAGCAGGATCGCTGGGCGGAGCGGTCGCAGCAGCGTTTCGCCGCCGCGCAGGAAGCCGGCAAGTTCACCGATGAGATCGTGCCGGTCGAGCTCGGCGCGCGCAGCAAGCCGCCGGTCTTCGAGAGGGATGAGCACAACCGTCCCGACACGACCCTCGCCACCCTCGCCAAATTGCGCCCGGCCTTCCGCCCGGATGGCACGATCACCGCCGGCAATGCGCCCGGGCTCAACAGCGCCGCCGCGGCGATGATCGTCTCCAGTGCCGACTGGGCCGAAAAGAACGGGGTGACGCCGATGGCCCGGCTGGTCGCCTATGGCGTCGCCGCGGTCGAGCCCGGCATGTTCGGCCTGGGGCCGATCCCGGCGGTGCGGCAGGCCCTGGACCGGGCCGGCTGGAAGCTCGCCGATATCGAGCGAATCGAGATCAACGAGGCCTTCGCGGCGATCGCCATCGCCGTGCAGCGCGAGCTCGGCCTGGCCGAGGACATCGTCAATGTCGAGGGCGGCGCCATCGCTCACGGCCATCCAATCGGCGCCACCGGGGCGGTACTGACGACGCGGCTGCTGCATGCCATGAAGCGCGACGGGCTCAAGCGCGGAATCGTCACCCTGTGCATCGGCGGCGGCCAGGGCATCGCGCTGGCGCTGGAAGCGGTTCACTAAGCCGGCGGACGCCCAGCCGGACCGCTTTGCCCCGCGACGGAACGCCGGCGCGCACCGACGCGCTGGTCGAGGGATTCTCGCTCTCGCTTCGTCGCCGCGACTGCTCGCGGCGCTGCGCCGGCGGGTGGGCCGCGTTCAAGGTCTTGTCATAGGGCTTGCGACTCGCGCATCTTGTGGCGTATGACTCCGCCATCGGGGTGCGCAGACTCCCGGTTCCCCAAGACGGCACGCCGTCCAAGCTCTGCTCGACACGCGCACGCGCGGAGCTGAGCACATGGACACGCCGCCGATATCGCTATCCCAGCCATCGCTTTCCCCCTCACCCGGCGCAGCGGGGCATGGCGTCTCCTTTCGCGAGGCCGTCATCGTCTGGTGCCGCGTCGCCGCGCTCAGCTTCGGCGGCCCGGCCGGCCAGATCGCCGTCATGCACCGCATCCTCGTCGACGAGAAGCGCTGGATCGGCGACACGCGGTTCCTCCATGCGCTCAACTACTGCATGCTGTTGCCCGGACCCGAGGCGCAGCAACTCGCCGTCTATATCGGCTGGCTGATGCATCGCACGCCCGGCGGCATCGTCGCCGGCACGCTCTTCATCCTTCCCGGTCTCGTCGCCATCATGGCGCTGAGCTGGATCTATGCCGGTTTTGGCGCGATCGGCAGCGTCCAGGCGCTGTTCTTCGGCCTTAAGGCGGCGGTGCTCGCCATCGTGCTCGAGGCGGTCATTCGCATCGGCAAGCGGGCTTTGCGCAACCGCACCATGGTCGCGCTTGCCGCCCTCGCCTTCCTCGCCATCTTCGTCGTCGGCATCGGCTTCCCGTGGATCATCGCGGCGGCGGGACTCATCGGCTATGTCGGCAATTTTCTCGGCATCGCCGCCTTCCGACCCGGCGGCGGCCACGGCAGCGCCGCCGGCAAGGCGGCGCTTGCCGACGTCGATTCGCGGCTCGGCGCCGCGGTTCCGGCGCATGCGCACCCGTCGACGGCGTGGGCACTCAAGAGCGGTTTCACGCTTCTCGTCCTCTGGCTCGCCCCGGTCGTCGCCATTGTCGTCCTGCTCGGCAGCGGCAGCGTCTTCACTGATATCGCAATCTTTTTCAGCAAGATGGCCGTCGTCACCTTCGGCGGCGCCTATGCGGTGCTCGCCTATGTCGCGCAGCAGGCGGTCGAATCCTATGGCTGGCTCAAGCCGGGCGAGATGCTCGACGGGCTCGGCATGGCCGAGACGACGCCGGGGCCGCTGATCATGGTGCTGCAATTCGTCGGCTTCATGGCCGCCTTCCGCCATCCCGGCGCGCTCCCGCCTATGCTCGCCGGTTCGCTCGGCGGCCTGCTCGCCACCTGGGTGACCTTCCCGCCGTGCTTCCTGTGGATCTTCCTCGGCGCCCCTTATATCGAGGCGCTGCGCGAGAACAAGCCGCTCGGCGCGGCGCTGTCGACGATCACTGCGGCGGTAGTCGGCGTCATCCTCAACCTCGCCATCTGGTTCGCCCTCCACACGCTGTTCCGCGAGGTCCGGCAGGTGCCTGATCTGGCGCTCGAGCTGCCCATCCTGTCGAGCATCGATCCCTGGTTCCTCCTGCTGTCGGCGGCCGCGATGCTGGCGCTCTTCCGCTTCAAATCAGGGATGATCGCGACGCTCGCCGGCTGCTCGGCGGCGGGGATCGTCCTCTATCTTGCCGGGGTGATCCGATGAGCGCGGGCATGGCGTTCTTCGCCGGGCCGCAGGGCCATCGTCTCATGGCGCAGCAGCCCTCCGCGGCATCGCTGCTGCTCACGGCGCGCGGGCTGCGCGCCTTTGCCGACGGCTTCGTCGCGCTGCTCCTGCCGGTCTATCTGACGCGGCTCGGCTTCGACGCGCTCGCCATCGGCATGCTGACCACGGCGACGCTGCTCGGCTCGGCCGCCCTCACCCTGGCGGTCGGGCTGACGGCGCATCGTCTGGCGCCGCGGCCGCTGCTTCTCGCCGCCTCGCTGCTGATGCTGGCAACCGGATTCTGCTTTGCCCTCTTCGGCGATTTCTGGCCGCTCGTCATCGTCGGCTTCGTCGGTACGCTCAACCCGAGCGCCGGCGATGTCAGCCTCTTCCTGCCGCTCGAGCAGGCGCTGCTCGCGCACGGCGTCGCCGACGACAAGCGCACCGCGCTCTTCGCGCGCTACAGCCTGGTCGGCTCGCTGGTCGGCGCGCTCGGCGCCCTCGCCGCCGGTCTGCCGGAGCTGATAAGCGAAACGCTGCCGGTGGACGGCACGGTCGCGCTGCAGGCGATGTTCGTGCTCTACGGGCTGTTCGGTGCCGCCGCCTTTCTGCTCTACCGCCGCCTGCCGCCGGATGCGGCGGCGACTGCCGGACCCGCCAAGCAGCCGCTCGGCCCGTCGCGCCGCATCGTCTTCGTTCTCGCCGCCTTGTTCAGCCTCGATTCCTTCGGAGGCGGCTTCTTCGTCCAGTCGTTGCTCGCCCTCTGGCTCTTCGACCGCTTCGGCCTGTCGCTCACCGCGGCGGCGAGCTTCTTCTTCTGGTCGGGCGTGTTGACGGCGTTCTCCTATCTCGTCGCCGTGCGCATCGCCGGCCGCATCGGCCTCGTCAACACCATGGTGTTCACGCATATCCCGTCCAGCCTCTGCATCATCGCGGTGCCGTTCGTGCCAGAGCTCGGCATCGTCCTCGCCCTCCTGCTGCTGCGCGCCGCGCTGTCGCAGATGGACGTGCCGACGCGCAGCTCCTACGTCATGGCGGTGGTGACGCCGGAAGAGCGTGCCGCTGCCGCCAGCCTGACGGCGGTGCCGCGCAGCCTCGCCTCGGCGGCGAGCCCGGTCCTCGCCGGCTGGCTGATGACGGTCAGCGCCTTCGCCTGGCCGTTTCTCATCGGCGGGACGCTCAAGATCGTCTACGACCTCCTGCTCCTCGCCATGTTCCGCGGCGTCAAGCCGCGCGAGGAGCGGGTCGCAGCTGACTAAGGCACCGCTGGCTCGATCGCTCGCGCCGCCACGACCGGCTTGATTCGTCCGCCGTCGCAGCCAACAATGCCCCCGGCGCGCTCTTCAAGAGCGCAGAGGCGGGAGAGAACCATGACAGAGGCGACGAATTTCCGTTCCATGGACGAGAGCACGACGGGGGATTGGCAACGCGTCGCCTCGTCGGTCGGCGGCGACAGCAGCGGCCTTGCCGATCTCGTGCTCGGCATGCTGACCCGGCTCAAGGGATCGAGCCTGTGCATGCCGATCGATCCCTACGAGCATTCGTTGCAGACGGCGACGCGCGCCTTCAAGGACGGCGCCGAGGAGGAGATGGTGGTGTGTGCGCTGCTGCACGATATCGGCGATCTGCCGGCGCCGCAGAACCACGCGGAATTCGCCGCCGCCCTCGTGAGGCCCTATGTCTCGGATGAGACGCATGGCGTC
>DATAQP010000490.1:0-3536 GCA_036264595.1 Allostellaceae bacterium | reverse complement strand
TGAGGAGCGCTCGCAGAGCGCGTCTCGAAGGACGCATGCCGCATGTCGACGTCAGAAGGCTCCGGGTCACCGCAACGAGGAAGAGGCACGCATGAATCCGACGGCTGAGAAGGGGGCCGCCTCATCGAGTCTCGCGATCGTCCCGACCGGCGCCAGACTCGCCGCGGAGATCCGCGGCGTCGACCTCCAGCATGTCGACGATGGCACTTTCGCCGCCATCCACAGCGCCTGGCTCGATCACCTCGTGCTGCTGTTTCGCGGCCAGTCGCTCAGCGACGACGAGCTGATCGCCTTCAGCCGCCGTTTCGGCGAGCTCGACTGGGCGCCGATCCAGGAAACCGGGCGACGCTTCGTCGAGGGCCATCCCGAGCTCTACGTCGTCTCGAACGTCGTCGAGAACGGCGTGCCGATCGGCAGCCTCGGCGCCGGCGAGGCTGTCTGGCACACCGACATGTCCTATCTCGCCGAGCCGCCGAAGGCGAGTATGCTCTATGCGCTCGAGATCCCGCCGAACGGCGGCAATACGGGCCTCGTCAACATGTACGCCGTCTATGAGGCGCTTCCCGCCGATCTCAAGCAGCGTCTCGCCGGGCTGCGCGTCAAGCATGACGGCACCTATAACAGCGTCGGCTATCTGCGCGCCGGGGTGATCCCGGCCGACGATCCACGCGATGCGCCCGGCATGCTGCACCCGCTGGTCTGCACCCATCCCGAGACCGGGCGCAAATGCCTCTATCTCGGGCGCCGCCGCAACGCCTATGTCGAAGGCCTGCCGCTCGCCGAATCCGAGGCGTTGCTCGACGAGATCTGGCGCTATGCCGAGCGCAAGGAGCTGACTTGGTACAACACCTGGCGGGTCGGCGATCTCGTGCTGTGGGACAATCGCTGCACCATGCATCGGCGCGATCCCTTCGACCCCAACGCACGCCGCATCATGCATCGCACGCAGATCAAGGGCGCCGGCCGACCGGCCGCTTGAACCGCAGCATCAGCAACAGAGCACCGGCAACAGAAAAGGATGGGGGGATCATGTGGGAACCGAGCCAGCGATATCCGGATCCGGCGGTGCACATCCTGGATCCGAGCTTCGCCAAATACCGCCTGCCCCTCGCCTCGGTCGAGCGCCTGGCGACCGGATTCCGCTGGTGCGAGGGTCCGGTGTGGTTCGGTGACGGGCGCTATCTCCTGTGGAGCGACATCCCGAACAACCGGATAATGAAATGGGAGGAGGAGACCGGCGCGGTCAGCGTCTTTCGCAAGCCGTCGAACAACGCCAACGGCAATACGCGCGACCGCCAGGGCCGCCTCGTCACCTGCGAGCACGACGCGCGCCGCGTCACCCGCACCGAATATGACGGCAGCATCACCGTCTTGTGCGACAGCTTCGACGGCAAACCCCTCAACTCGCCCAACGACGTCGTCGTCAAGTCGGACGATTCGATCTGGTTCACCGATCCGCCCTTCGGGATCCTCGGCAACTACGAAGGCCACGTGGCGACGGTCGAGTTGCCGACCAATGTTTACCGCGTCGACGGCAAGACAGGACGCGCGACCGTCGCCGCCGAGGGCATCAACCGGCCGAACGGGCTGTGCTTCTCGCCCGACGAGAAGAAGATGTACATCGTCGAGTCGGGCTCGGTACCGCGCTATATCCGCGTCTACGATGTCACTGGCGACGGCAGGAAGCTTGCCAAGGGCCGCATCTTCATCGATGCCGGGCCGGGCACGCCCGACGGGTTCCGCTGCGATGTCGACGGCAATCTCTGGGCCGGCTGGGGCATGGGCGACGACGATCTCGACGGCGTGATGATCTTCTCGCCCGCCGGCGTGCCGATCGGCCGCATCGCCCTGCCCGAGCGCTGCGCCAATCTCTGCTTCGGCGGGCTCAAGCGCAACCGCCTCTTCATGGCCGCCAGCCACTCGCTCTATTCGCTCTATGTGAATACGCAGGGCGCGCTTGGGGGGTGAGGCTGGCGTCTGCACGAGCGTCCCGCGTCCCCTCACCGTGAGGAGCCGCCGCAGGCGGCGTCTCGAACGGCGAGACGCGCTCTGCGAGCGCTCCTCAGGATGAGGAAGAATTGTGGCTGGCAGCGATGATCTACCTCATCCTGAGGAGCGGCCGGCGGCCGCGTCTCGAAGGACGCTCATCGTCTCTCCCGATTACCCGCACCAGGACTCCCGCATGCCCGATGACATAGCGCGCACCGTCGCCGAGGCGATCACCAGCCGCCACTCGGTGCGCGCCTATCTCGACCGTCCCGTGCCGCGCGCGACGATCGAGGCGATCCTGCGCATCGCGGCGCAGGCGCCGAGCGGCTCGAACATCCAGCCGTGGCGCGTCCATGTCCTCGCGGGCGCCGCGCTCGACCGACTGCGCGGCGCGATGAAGGACGCGTTCCTCGCCGGCGAGCCGCATGAGCGCGAATACAAATACTATACGGAGCCCGTCTTCGAGCCGTACCTTACGCGCCAGCGCGCCTGCGGCTGGGGCCTCTACGGCATGCTCGGCATCGGCCGCGGCGATCGCGAGAAGAGCCGCGCCTACCGCGCCACCAACTACGAGTTCTTCGGCGCGCCGGTCGGCATGGTCTTCACCATCGATCGCCGTCTGGAGCTCGGCTCATGGCTCGATTACGGCATGTTCCTGCAGAGCATCATGGTGGCGGCGCGCGGCTTCGGCCTGCATAGCTGCGCCGAGGCCTCGATCGCCGAGTTCCATCCCATCATCCGTGAACAGCTCGCCGTGCCGGAGGGCGAGATGGTGATCTGCGGCATCGCTCTCGGCTATGCCGACCCCGACGCGATCATCAACGGCTTCCGCACGACGCGCGAGCCAGTCGAGAGCTTCACGACATTTCACGATTAGCATCCTTGCGAGGACGGATGTTCTACGAGCCGGACAAGCGTAACCACGGGCTCCCGCACGATCCCTTCAAGGCGCTGATCGTGCCGCGACCGATCGGCTGGATCTCGAGCCTCGATCGCGACGGCACGCCGAACCTCGCGCCTTACAGCTTCTTCAACGGCGTCTCCTCCGACCCGCCCTGCGTCATGTTCGCCCCATCGGTGCGGCCGGCCGGGCGTGCGAGCGGCGAGCGGGCGCTCAAGGACAGTCATCGCAACGCCGAGCATAGCGGCGAGTTCGTCGTCAATCTGGCGACCTTCGCGCAGCGCGAGGCGATGAACGTAAGCTCGGCCGGGCTGCCCGCCGGCGAGAACGAGTTCCTCGCCGCCGGGCTCGAGACGCTGCCCTCGCTCATGGTCAAGCCGCCGCGCGTCAAGGGCGCCCGCGCCCATCTCGAATGCGTCTACCTCAAGACCGTCGAGCTGCCGCCATCGCATAGAGGCGCAGCCAATTTCATCGTCATCGGCCGCGTCGTCGGCATTCATATCGACGACGACCTCATCGTCGACGGCCGCGTCGACATCACGCGGGCGCGGCCGATCGCCCGGCTCGGCTATATGGATTATTGCGTCGTCGACGAGGTCTTCGCGATGGACCGGCCGGACTGAGCCGGCCGGTCCATCCGGAACGT
>DATAQP010000475.1:0-2354 GCA_036264595.1 Allostellaceae bacterium | reverse complement strand
GGTGACGGCCGGCAAGTTCCTAATCCTCACCGGCATCGTCCTGCCGCTGCTGCCGAACCAGCCTGTCACCACGCTGACGACGATCACGCCCTACCAGGTGTGGCTCGCCGTCGTCGCCGTCAGCACGCTGTCCTATGGCAGCTATCTGGTGCAGCGCTATGTCTGGCCATCGCACGGCGTCTGGCTCGCCGCAATCTTCGGCGGGCTCTACTCGTCGACCGCGACGACGGTGATGCTGGCGCGCCGCGCCGGCGAAATGGGCCGTCCCGGTGGCGAGCTGCAGGCCGGCATCGTCGTGGCGACGGCGCTGATGTATTTCCGCCTCGCCATCGTCATCGCCATCTTCAACCTGCCGCTGGCGCGCGCCCTCGCCGTGCCGCTGGCGGTGCTCTGCCTGATCGCCCTGCTTGCCGCGCTGCTCTGCCGCTTTCTATCGCCGGATGGCGCGGCGATGGCGCCGCCGCCGGCCAGCCCGGCACCCGGCAACCCTCTCGAGCTGACCGCTGCCTTGCTGTTCGCCGCCGTCTTCGTGGTCGTCTCGCTCGCCACCAACTGGGCGCGCACGCGGCTCGGCCATGACGGCGTGCTGTTTCTCGCGGGGATCGTCGGCGTGACCGATATCGATCCCTTCGTGCTCAGCCTGGCGCAGGGCGGCGGGGAGGGGCTGCCTCTCGCCGATCTGGCCGCCGCGGTGCTGGTCGCCACCTCCTCGAACAACCTGCTGAAGGCGGGGTACAGCCTGGGCTTCGGCGGCTGGCGCGTGAATTACCGCCCGGCGATCGCCCTTGTCGCCCTGGCGGCGTGCGGCGTCGCGGCCGCTATTTTCGCCGGCTGAGGGCTGGAAACCGCACCGCCCGGCGTTGACCGACCGGAGGGGCGGCAGCAGGACGGGCATTGGGCGCATGAACGACGCAGAGGCGATCGGGGCCTTCGAGACGGCGTCCGCTAAGAAGCGACGCTGGCGCGACTATCTCGGCCCCGGGCTGATCACCGGCGCCTCAGACGACGACCCCAGTGGCATCGCCACCTATTCGCAGGTCGGCGCGCAATTCGGCTACGGCATGACCTGGCTGATGCTGTTCAGCTATCCGCTGATGTGCGCCATCCAGGAGATCAGCGCGCGCATGGGGCGGACGACCGGCCGCGGCGTCGCCGGCAACATGCGACGCCATGGGCCGCGCTGGCTGGTCAAGCCGATCATCGGGCTGTTGCTGCTCGCCAACATCATCAATATCGGCGCCGATCTCGGCGCCATGGGCGCGGCCTTGCGCTTGCTCGTCGGCGGACCGGCGCAGCTCTATGTCGCGCTCTTCGCGGTGGTCTGCGCAGCGCTGCAGATCTGGACGAAATACGAGCGTTACGTCGCCGTGCTGAAATGGACGACGCTATCACTCTTCGCCTATGTCGCCTGCGTGCTCGTCGTCGACGTGCCGTGGGGCGAGGTGGTGTGGCGCACTCTCGTCCCAACCATCCGCTTCGACGCGCCGAACATCCTCGCCATCGTCGCCGTGCTCGGCACGACGATCAGCCCTTACCTCTTCTTCTGGCAGTCCTCCCACGAAGCCGAGGAGGAGAAGGAGGATCCCGACGCCAAGGCGCTCATCCTGGCGCCCGCGCAGAGCAAGTCGGAACTCTTCCGCATCCGCATCGACACCTATGTCGGGATGGCGGCATCCAATCTCGTCGCCCTCTTCATCATCATCACCACGGCGGCCACGCTGAACGTCCATGGCGTCACCGACATCCAGACCTCCGAGCAGGCAGCGGAGGCGTTGCGCCCGATCGCCGGAATCTTCGCCTTTGCCGTCTTCGCGGCCGGCATCATCGGCACCGGCATGCTGGCCATCCCGGTGCTCGCCGGCTCGGCGGCCTATGCGGTCGGCGAGGCGCTCGCCCTGCCGACCGGCCTCGCCCGGCTGCCGCACGAGGCCAAGACCTTCTACGCCACGGTCGCCGTCGCGACGCTGCTCGGGGTCGGCATCAATTTCAGCACGCTCGATCCAATCAAGGCGCTGTTCTGGAGCGCCGTCATCAACGGCGTGGTCGCCGTGCCGCTCATGGTGATCATTATGGTCATGGCGATGCAACCGAAAGTGATGGGGCAATTCATTCTGCCGGCGCCGCTGCGCTTCTTCGGCTGGCTGGCCACCTTGGTCATGACCTCGGTCGTCGTCGCCATGTTCGCGAGCTTCGCGATGTAACGCCCCTTGAGGGGCCAACGGCTACAACCCCCAAAGACTACAACAATGCGATCGCCATGCGGTGCGCCTACCGGCGAGGCTCGCTTCGACTGCGGCTCGGCCGACCTCTTCTCGCGCCGCCCCGGTTGGGTGTATAAGGAGGCGCCGGGGGGG
>DATAQP010000463.1:0-12958 GCA_036264595.1 Allostellaceae bacterium | reverse complement strand
TCGATCATTGGAGCACATGGCGGCCGCTTATGGGCTGCCGACAACTCTCCGCGCGGCGCAAGTTTTCACTTCACCCTACCCATCAAAGTCGAGGCACATGAATGACGTTGGCAGGGTGATGCCACGCATGGGTTCTTGTTCGGCCTCCGCCGGCATGCCGATGCTAAAACCGGATCCCGCAGTCAGTGAATTTCCGGGTTTGTTGGGCTGAACACACCGGCCGGATTGTCCTTCCAAATCCAGGCATGGAGCATCCAGTCGGTCTCGGCAATGAACCGGCCGCCTTGCTGGATGCAGTCCACATCGTTGAGCTTCGTCCGAATGCTGCGGTCGGCGAAGAGGCAGATATTCGCGTGCCTATGCCACGCGGCAAGGGCGCGTGGAAATGGCGCGGCGACGGGCTGCTCGTTGTCCCCGGCATGAGCGGGCATGATGTAGCTCACACCGACGAGCCAAAGCCCGTTCGGCGCGTCGTCGTCCTTCTCATAAAGCAGGATCGGCGGGCGCTCGGCGTCGAACCCGGCTCTCGCCAGCCGAGTGTTGACGTAGTGAAAGCCCATCCCCGCAACATAGGGTCCAAAAACACGATAGCCGTCAGCCTCGGCGGCTCTCACATCCTGGTATTTCTCGGTCGCACTCTGCGCCCTCTTGAGCGCTTCAACGGTCGATTGGGGGTCGGTGAAGGTTACAGCCGCCCCGTCATCACCATGCGACGTGCCGGCCATTTCGCGATGCTGTGCGCCGGACCCGCTTTGGTTGGCATGCCCGGCTCCGCAGACCAGCAGCAGAGTCGACAAGACCGTTACGATCGCCCTGATCATTCATTCGCTCCTTATCGGCAGGTGATCCCGCCGATAAGCCAGTCGCCAATCGCCGATCACGCACGACCGGGCCTGCGTTGTAAGACGCGCTCAGAAATTTTGTCCGCCGCTCATGCGACGGCCCCATGAGATGCCCTATGGCAGCAATCGAACCCGTGGTGGCGACCAGTCGGACATCGCCGCGAGCCTTCTGAGAACGGCGGCCGGTAGGCGGGCTAGGTGATCGCGGCCGACGAACCAGGCGACGGCGGCAACTAACAGCCCGACGACCAACATCTCTTCGGTCTGCCCGCTGAGCGAAGGCCCTATAACGTCGGCCGTGTTCGTCACCCCGACGTCCGAGCCGCTCACAATTTGGCTGTAATGGCACATTGCGATCCTCCCTTCGCGATCTGGAGGCCGACGATGGCAATTGCGGTGCGGATCATCCCGCCGCCACGTCCGGGAGTAAACGCGAAAATTCGTCGGGGCAAGCTACTACGACGTTTAAGAATGACATCGCTCGGCGGCGGGGCGAGTCATCGGGAGCGAAGGACAAACCCTGTCGGATGAAACCCGGGCGCGGTCATCTGCTGGCATGTTGACGGCCCAAAATGGGCTCCCCCACCGGCCGAACCTCCGCGCCGCGCGCTGGCGGTCTTCAGACTCTCGCGAGTCGGTCGACCTTCGCCGCCATGATGAAGTCGTTCTCGTGGAGCCATTTGATCTTCTTCGTCCGCAGGGAAATTGTTGCGTAGCCCCACCCGAAGGAGATGTCCGGGTGATGCTGCTCCTGCTCAGCGAGGCGCCCGACGCGCTCCACGAAGCTCAAGGCCTCCGCGAAGTTGGCGAGCTTGAATGTGCGGGTGATCCGGGTTCCATCGTCGACGAGATCCCAGTCGGGCGCCTGCCGGCGGTAATTTTCGGCCGCCTCGCGCGTCAGCGGCGGGATACCACCTCGGCACGGCGTGCACGTCTTTTCAGCAAGGCTGGTGGTCATCGGTCATTCCTCCTGGCTACAATTGAAGAAGGTACGACCCGGGCAACAATCAAGCGGCCGCTCGCCTCTCGGGGAAGCGGGCGAGATGGATGTTCCGTCGTGTATGGCTGACCGGCTTGCTCTGAAGCAAGCTGCGTTCTCGAATTCGCTCGCCGCAATTTTCCAGTTTCGCATCGCTGCCATGAGCCGGAGGATGTCCGAATTAAACGGCCGAGAAGCGGCTCTTAGACAGTGCTTTTGCGCCCCACCCGGCTGGACGTCGGAATACGAATGTGCGGACGTTCGCAGACCGGAGTTCGCGAAGCGCGCTCGAATGACAAACTCCACTCGATCTTCGCTCCTGTTGCGTTTTCCTGCCGTGGCCGTCTATCCGCGCGGCATCCAACTCGACGCCTATGAGTTCGAGCCGCCCCGCAAGGCGCTGCCTCTTGACAGCCGCCGTGCGCCGCTCCGTATCATGCCGGCGGCCGGGAGGCCGACGGGATGCTGGACAAGGACGCGGTCAGCGGCCGGGTGATGGCAGGGAGCCCGCGGCGGACGTCTGCTGCGGCGGTGCTCGGCGCGGGCGCGACGTGGCTGCGCGAGGGACGCTGGTTCGGTGCCGGTTCGGTACTCTCGATCCTCCTCGCGTGGTATCTTGCGAACGCTCTCGCCCTGGTGCCGGAGATCCTGCTGCCCGGACCAGGCGAGGTTCTCACCACCTTCATCGACATCGCAAAACACGGCTATCGCGAGACGACGCTGTGGCAGTACAGCGCGGCGACCCTCTGGCGCTGCCTCGCCGGCTTCGTCCTCGCCTGCCTCACCGGCATTCCGCTCGGCCTCGCCATGGGCTACAGCGCTAAGATGCGCGCCGCCTGTGACTACATCATCCAGTTCATGCGGCCGCTGCCGCCGCTCTCCTATCTCATCCTCCTCATCCTCTGGCTCGGCACGGGCGAGAGCTCGAAGATCGCCCTGCTCTACCTGACCGCCTTCCCGATCGTCGCATCGAGCGCGATGGCCGGCGTGTGGTCGACCAAGCTGCAGCGCGTCCAGGCGGCGCGCTCGCTCGGGGCCGGCGAGTGGCAGGTCTTCCGCCATGTCATCTTCCCCTCGGCCCTGCCCCTCGTCTTCACCGGCGCGCGTATCGCGCTCGCCGCCGCCTTCTCGACCCAGGCCCTTCAGCCTGCTCATTAGCCATTGCCCCGCCGCTCGCAACCGGGAACGAAGGAGGGCCTGCCGCAATGATCGAAGCTATCAGCGCCATCACGCAGCTCGTCGAAGCGATGAGCGAGATGCTCGAGCATCATCGCGGTCGCCACCGAGAGCTTGCGCGCGGTCGGGATCATCACCGCGAGCTTGAGCTGGTTGAGCCGGGCTTCGGCGAGCGGAATATGGACGAGCTCGCCGGAAGCGATCTCACGCCGGAACGCGAGCCGAGTGAAGAAGGCGATGCCGAGATTGGCGAGCACGGCGCGCTTCATCATCTCGAGTGAGTTCGAGACCAGCTTGGGGACGATCGGCGTCTCACCCATCGCCAGCACGGTTTCGACCAGCGGCGTCAGCGGCAGCGTGTCGTGGCCGAGGATCACCGGGTAGGGCGCGCAATCGGCCAGGCGCAGGACGCGGTTTCCGGCCAGCGGATGGTTGGGTGCCAGCAAGGCGCCGATCGCCGTCTCAATGGTCGCCGCGGCGGCGACGTCATGATGCTCGCGCAGGGCGAAGGAGACGCCGATATCGGCGCGCCCGGAGGCGACCTCCTCGGTGACGTCGGTCGGACCGAGAGCGAGAACGCGATAATTGATGCCGGGATAGTCGCGGTGGAACTCCGTGATCACCCGCGGCAGGAAATCGACGACCAGCGAATCGAGCGCGGCGATCTTGATCTCGCCCGTGCGCAGGCCGCGCAGATCGTCGAGATCGGCGCGGACACGGTCGAAATCGAACAGCGTCGAGCGGGCGTGGCGGAGCAGCATCTCGCCGGCCAGGGTCGGACGCACGCCGTCGCGATGGCGGTCGAACAAGGCGACGCCGAGCTCCGTCTCGAGATTGAGGATCTGCCGGTTCACCGCCGAGGAGGCGATGCGCAACGCCGCGGCGGCCTTCCGGATCGAGCCCTCGCGCGCAACGATGTCGAGATACCGCAGGATCGAGGCGTGCATCGGACGGGGTCCTCGGAAAGGCGATGCCGTTTTGGCATCGCCGAGGTCGAAATTCTAGGCTTTTCGGCAGCGCCTTGCCATGGGAAGCTGGCATCGAGCAAGCCATGCCATGCGGACGGCGGGGGGCCGGCCGCGCCAAGGAGGGGCTCAGTCATGACATCGGCAACCGGCAAAACCACCCGCGCCAGCCGCCGCGATTTCCTCAAGCTCGCCGCGGCTGCATCGACGACCGCCGGGATCGGCGCCATCCCGCGCGGCGTCTGGGCCCAGGCCAAGACGACGACAGTCAATATGCAGATCGGCTGGCTGGCGAGCGGCAACCAGATCGGCGAGGTCTGCGCCAAACGGCTCGGCTATTACGAGGAGGAGAAGCTCAACCTCGTGATCCAGCCCGGCGGCCCGAGCATCGACGGCGTCGCCATCGTCGCCTCCGGCCGGTTCGAGATCGGCCAGGTCTCGTCGAGCCCGTCGCTCATGCTCGCCGCATCGCAGAAGATCCCCGTCGAATGCTTCGCCGTCGGCGCGCCGGAGCATCCTTACGCCTTCTATTCGCTGCCCCGGGCGCCGGTGCGCACGCCAAAGGATTTCATCGGCAAGAAGGTCGGCATCCAGGCGACCGGCAAGATCCTGCTGACCGCCCTCTTGCGCAAGAACAACATCCCCGAGAAGGACGTGACGGTGGTGGTCACCGGCGCCGATATGACGCCGCTGCTCACCGGCCAAGTCGACGTCTTCACCGGCTGGCTGACCAATACCAGCGCCTTGAAGCCGCTCGGTCCCGACCGCATCGATCTGCGCCTGTGGGATGCCGGCGTCCGGCTCTACGCGCTGCCCTATTACGCGACCCAGGACACGCTGACCAAGAATCCCGAGATGCTCGCCGCCTTCCTGCGGGCGACGGCGAAAGGCTGGAAATACGCGCGCGACAACCAGGCGGCGGCTGTCGACCTGCTGGTCAAGGAATATCCCAATCTGGTGCGCGACGACGAGATCGACGCCGCCAAGGTCATGCTGCGCTTCGCCTTCACCGAATCGAGCCTGAAGAACGGCTTCGGCGCGATGGATCTCGACAATTGGAAGGCGCAGATCGGCCTCTATGACGAGCTGAAGGAATTCAGCGCCGGCCCGCCCAAGCTCGATGACGTGGCGACATCCGCCATCCTCGACGCCACCAGGGATGCCAGGCTGAAGCTCGTCTGACAATGGCCGTCGTCGCGCTCGATCCGGTGACGATCCCACCGCAGGCGACGACCGCGGCGGTGGTCTGCGACAAGGTGACGGTTCGCTTCACCACCGAGCGCGGCACGGTGACCGCCCTCCAGGACGTCTCGATCGCGGTGCCGTCCGGCAGCCTCATGACGCTGCTTGGACCTTCGGGCTGCGGCAAGTCGACCCTCTTGCGCGTCGTCGCCGATCTCATCGCGCCGAGCGGCGGCACGGCGACGGTGCTCGGCGGCCGGCCATCCGAGGCGCGCAAGCGGCGCGATATCGGCTTCGTCTTCCAGGATGCCGCGCTCCTGCCGTGGCGTAGCGCGCTGCAGAACGTCGAGCTGCCGCTCGAGGTAGGCGGCGACGGCACGGCGCGGCGGCCGACGCGGACGCCGATGGAGCTGCTCGAGCTCGTCGGGCTGAACGGCTGGGAGAACGCCTTCCCGCACGAGCTCTCCGGCGGCATGCGCCAGCGCGTCTCGATCGCCCGCGCCCTCGTCAACGAGCCCAAGCTCCTGCTGATGGACGAGCCGTTCGGCGCGCTCGACGAGATCACTCGCGACCGGCTCAACGAGGAGCTGCTGCGCATCTGGGAGCAGACTTCGGTCAGCATCCTCTTCGTCACCCACAGCATCTACGAGGCCGCCTTCCTCGGCCAGGAGGTGCTGATGCTCGCGGCCAATCCGGGCCGCGTACGCGAGATCGTGCCGATCGACTTCGTGAGCCCGCGCCGCCTCGCCTTGCGCGAGAGCGCCGATTTTGTCCAGCGGGTCGCCCATCTCAGGCGCGTGCTGGAGAGCTGCTGATGTCGGCCTTCACCATCGACACCGAAGAGCAGGCGCGCTTCCTCCAGGCGCGCCACTACCTCGTCTGGCGCAAGCGCCTGCTGCCGCTCGCCGCCATCATCGGCCTCGTCTTCCTGTGGTGGGCCTCGGTCCGCTATTTCGGCGTCCGCCCCTTCATCGCCCCGTCGCCGGACGCCGTCGCGCTCATGCTGTGGCGCCGGCTCGACGTGCTGATGGCGAATCTGATGCCGACGGCGATCGAGGCGGTGCTCGGCTTCCTCCTCGGCAACGCGGCGGCGATCGCCACCGCGACCGTCTTCGTCCACCGCAAGACGCTGGCCGAGGCGTTCTTTCCGATCGCCGTGATGATCAACACGATCCCCGTCGTCGCCAAGGCGCCGATCCTCGTCCTCCTGCTCGGCAACGGGATGGAGCCGAAGATCGCCATCGCCGCGCTCATCGTCTTCTTTCCCACCCTGGTCAACATGGTGCGCGGCCTCGAGGCGGTGAACCCGCAAGCGCTCGAGCTCATGCGCGTCCTCTCGGCGAGCAAGCGCGAGGTGTTCTGGAAGCTGCGCGCCCACAACTCGCTGCCCTATCTCTTCTCGGCCCTCAAGATCGCCGCCAGCACGGCGGTGATCGGCGCCATCGTCGGCGAATGGATCGGCAGCAACGAGGGGATCGGCGCGCTGATCATCCAGGCGACCTACGCCTTCGACACGCCGCTGCTCTACGCCACGATCATCGTCGGCTCGACCTTCTCCGCCTGCTTCTTCTTCATCATCAGCGCGATCGAGCGGTTCGTTGTCCGCTGGGATTCGAGCGCGCATTGACGGGAGCCCATCCGATGCAATCATCCCGCACCCTGGTACGCGACGGTGACGGCACCGCGCCCGTCGTCGCCCGCTCCGACGTCGTCATCGTCGGCGGCGGCCCCGCCGGCACCGCCGCGGCGATCGCCGCCGCGCGCAACGGCGCCAGCGTCACCGTACTCGAGCGCTACCCCTATCTCGGCGGTCTCGCCTCGGGCGGCATGGTGCTGGTGCTCGACGACATGACCAATGGCAGCGAGATCACCGTCAAGGGCATCTGCCAGGAATTCATCGACCGGCTCGGCGCGCGCGGCCTCGCAATCTTCCCGCCCGAGGAGGACAGGCGGATCGACTGGGCGATGTGGCGCAAATGGTCGCGCTGGGGCGTGCATGATTTCCACGCCCATACCAAGCCTCATCCGATCACCTATGCCGCCGCCTTCGATCCCGATGGCTGGAAGCGCGTCTCGGACGAGCTAATGCAGGAATGCAAGGTCGATCTGCGCCTCCACAGCTGGTTTAGCCGCGCCATCGTCGAGGATGGCAGGATCGCCGGTATCGTCTGCGAGACCAAGGCCGGCCGGCAGGCGATCATGGGCGATGTCGTGATCGACGCGACGGGCGATCTCGACGTCGCCGTCGCCGCCGGCGCGCGGCACATCAGCGGCTCCTACATACTGACCACCGTCTTCCGCCTCGGCGGCGTCGATACCGATGCCGCCGAACGCTTCCAGTTCGAGCGCCACGACGAGTTCCTGGCGATGGACAAGGAGGCCAAGAAGCTGATCGGCGGATCCTGGGACATGTGGTGGCTGAAGACGCCGCTGCCCGGCATCGTCTGGTGCAACTGCCCGCATATGGTCGGCTTCGACGGCACCAAGGTCGAGGATCTGACCGAGGCCGAGTTCGAGGGGCGGCGGCGCATCCACGCCCTCATCGACTATCTGCACGGGGTGCGCATGCCCGGCTTCGAAAGCTGCTACGTCGTCGACGTCGCGCCGCAGACCGGCGTGCGGCAGACCCGCCTGCTCGAGGGCGAGTACGTCGTCACCAAGGACGACATCGCCGAGCGCGTCCATTTCGCCGACAGCGTGGCGCGCGGCCGCGACTACTACACGCCCTACCGCGCCATGCTGCCGCTCGGCGTCGAGCAGCTTCTCGTCGCCGGGCGGCACTACTCGGCGACGACGGCGGCACAGAAGATCTCGCGCGAGATCCCGCCCTGCATGGCGTTGGGCGAAGCCGCCGGCATCGCCGCCACCATGGCGCTGCAGGGCGGCACCAGCGTACGCAAAATCGATGTCGGCGCGCTGCAGAAGAAGATCCGTGCGCAAGGCGGCGATCCCGGCGACGTTCCAGCGCCCAACGCCCGGCTGGCGCAGGCCGCCGAATGACTATTCCTCTCCCGCTCGACGGTATCAGGGTGATCGACTTCACCCAGGTCATGCTTGGCCCCTGCGCGACGCAGGTGCTCGCCGATTACGGCGCCGACGTCATCAAGATCGAGCGCCCGGGCAGCGGCGACCTCTCGCGCTGGGCGATCACCGATCCCGCCGGGCTCGATAATCCTGTCTTCGCCAGCCTCAACCGCAACAAGCGCTCGATCGCGCTCGACCTGCGCGGCGAGGCGGGCAAGGCGGTGGTGCGCGACCTTTTGCGCGGCGCCGATATCGTGGTCAACAATTTCCGCGCCGGGGTGATGGAGCGGATGGGCTTCGGCTACGCCGATCTGCGCGAGATCAACAAGCGCATCATCTACGCCTTCGGCTCGGGCTTCGGTCCGACCGGCCCGAATGCGCATAAAGGCGGCCAGGACGTCCTCGCCCAGGCGCTCAGCGGCGTCATGATGCGGCGCTCGGATCCCTCGCATCCGCTGACGATCTATCCTACCGCGCTCGCCGACTACGCGGCCGGCATGCATCTCGTCCAGGGCACTCTCCTCGCCCTTCTGCAGCGCGAGCGCAGCGGCGAGGGCCAGGCGATCAACGTCTCGCTCTACAACTCGATGCTCGCCATGCAGATGCAGGAGGCGGCGATGTGGCTGATGCGCGAGCGCGAGCTCAACTGGGGCGCCATGCCGCTGAGCGGCGCCTTCGCCACGCGCGACGGCGCGCTCGTCATGGTCGGCGCCTTCAAGACAAACCCGCTGCAGGAGATCTGCGTGGCGCTCGGCCTCGACGATCTCTCCGCCGACCCGCGCTACGACAGCGCGCCGAAGCAGGCCGAGCAGCGCAGCGCCCTGCAGGCGATCTTCCGCGAGCGCTTCGCCAGCAACACGACGGCGCATTGGATCGCGCGGCTGGAAGAGCGCGACCTCCTCTGCGCGCCGGTGCGCTCGCTCGCCGAGGCGCTCGCCGACCCCCAGACGGCGGTCAACCGGATGGTCGCCGAGGCGATAGGCGGCGATCGGCCGGTCCGTCTCGTCGCCTCGCCGATCGATCTCTCGGCGGCGCCATTCGCCATCCGCCGCCTGCCGCCGAAACTCGGCCAGCACGGCGAGAGTATTCTCGGCGAGCTCGGCTATGACGCCGCCCGCATCGCCGAGCTCAAATCCGCCAAGGTGCTAGGATGAGCGTCGCGCTTTCCATCGAGAACCACGTCGCGCGAGTGACCATCGACCGCCTGCAAGCGCTCAATGCGATCGACGAGGCGACCGAGCGCGCGCTGCAGGCGATCTGGACGCAACTCGAAGGCGACCGCGAAGTGCGCGTCATCGTCCTGACCGGTGCGGGCGAGCGTGCCTTCTGCGCCGGCGCCGACATGAAGAGTGGCGGCGCCAAGTCGGGCCTCGCCTATTGGGCGGCGCCGCGCGAGGGCGGCTTCGGCGGCATCGCCCTGCGCCGCACGCTCGACATTCCGGTCATTGCGCGGGTCAACGGCCACGCGCTCGGCGGCGGCTTCGAGATTGTGCTCGGCTGCGACATCGTCGTCGCTGCGGAAGAGGCGAGCTTCGGCCTGCCCGAGCCGCGTGTCGGCCGCCTCGCCCTCGATGGCGGGATGGTGCTGCTGCCGCGCCTCATGCCGCAGAAGGCGGCGATGGGGATGCTGCTCACCGGACGGCGCATCACTGCGCGCGAGGCGCTCGCTTTCGGCCTCGTCAACGAGGTGGTGCCGCGCGCCGAGCTCGATACGGCGGTCGAGCGCTGGCTCGCCGACATCCTGGCCTGCGCGCCGCTGTCGCTGCGTGCGATCAAGCAGACCGTGCAGCGCACCCAGCATCTCGGCGCCGCCGAGGCGCAGGCAATGCGGTTGCCGGCCCTTATCGAGGCGCTCGAATCGGCGGATGGCGAGGAGGGGGTGCAGGCATTCCGGGAAAAGCGCCCGCCGGTCTGGAAAGGGCGCTGAACAGCCTCATCGCGGCGCATTGACGCTGTGATATGGCCGCTCGAAATAGGGCCGCGCCTCGTCGGCGAGCGCCAAGCCCGGCGCCGCCCGCGCGAGAATCTCGCCGCTCAGCTCGGCGTAGCGAGCGAGCACCGCCTGCTCGTCGAAGCTGAGGATGCGTCCCTCGCGATAGACCCAGGCGCCGCCGACCATCACGGACTCGACCGCATCGGCGCCGGCATGCTGGACGATCGTCGCGATGTCGGGCCGGCTGGCGACCATCGCCGCGCCGTCGGCGCGCAAGAGGACGAGATCGGCGTGCTGGCCGGGCGCGATGCGGCCGAGCTCGCGCGCGAGGCCGAGAACCCGGGCGCCGCCGAGCGTCGCCATGTCGAAGATCCGCTCCGGCTTCGGCCAGTCGTCGAGCGGCAAGGTCAGGCGGTGCATCATCAGCGCCAGGCGCATGATCTCGAAGAGATCATTGCGCCCGCCGGTATTGGCGGAATCGCTGCCGAGGGCGAGCGTCACGCCGCGGCGCAGATAATCCTCGAGCGGCATGCGGCCGCTGCCCAGCATCATGTTGCTCGCCGGGTTGTGGATGATCGCGACATCATGCGCGGCAATGAGGTCGCGCTCCGCCGGATCGAGCCAGATGCCATGGGCAATCGAGAGATTGCCGTCGAGGAGGCCGTTCCGTGCCATCTCGCCGAGCGTGCCGCCTTGCCAGGCGCGCTTTCCGGCCTCCGCCTGCGGCCACGTCTCGAGGCAATGGGTGTGCGCCGGCAGGGCGAGCTCGCCGGCGAGACGCCGCCAGACAGCGAGCAAAGCCGGCGAGCAGCGTTGAGGCGCGTTCGGGCCGAGCATCAGCGTGACGAGCCGATCGCGTCCGATGGTTTCCGCGGCGAGATCGCGGAAGAAGCGCTCGACCTGGCTTGCCGTCTGCGGCGGCGTCGCCTCGAGGCGGTGCAGCAGATCGGGCGGCAAGTCGAGCCCTAGGATGCGATGGTCGGGCAGATCCTGCATCATCGGCGCGAAGCCGACGCGCATGCCGGATTCGCGGTGGGCGGCCAACGCCGCCGGCGCGCGGGCGAAATGCGCGAAGTGATCGACGCAGGCGGTAATGCCGTTGCGGATCATCTCGGCGGCGCCGATCAGGATGGAGAGCCGGATCGCCTCGTCGTCGAGCGAGCGGCCATAGGCGATTGTATAGAGCGCCCAGGGCTCGAGCGGCAGGCTGTTCTCGGTGCCGCGCAGCACGTTGCCATAGGAATGCGTATGCGCGTTGACGAGGCCGGGCATCAGGACCCTGCCGTCGCCCGCGACGATCTCGTCCGCGGCTTCGCGCGCGGCGAGCCGCTCGTCGTCGCGGTGCAGAATCGCGACGATGCGACCGTTCTCGACGGCGACCGCGGCGGGGTCGCTCAGGCGGCGCGTCGCCGCCGTGGCGATACGGACATCGTCGATGAGAATCATCGCCTCATTCACCTCCGCTTCAGCCTCGGAGGATGAGAGTAGCCTCTGACGGCTTTGCCGTCGCTAGCGGGATTGCTGGTCGCGCCAGCGGTAGTAGAGAATCGCGGGTGCGAGGAACCACGGATTGCCGCGATAGAATGGCCGGGTGGGGAAAGGCAGCGCGTCGAAGGCCGTCGCCGCCGCCTTGCGCCCCAGCACTTGCTGGCCGAGACGTGCCGAGATAGCCGGCCATGCCGACGCCCGAGCCGCAATATCCCATCGCGTAATAGAGCCCGTCGCGCTCGCCGATGTGCATCAGCTCGTCGAAGCTGTAGGCGACGAAGCCACACCAGGAATGGCTGATCCGCGTCGTCGCGAGCTCGGGGAATATCGCCGTCATCGCCGCGTGCAGCTTCGGGCCGCTGACCAGCGGGTCGGTCACCATCTTCGACGGTGGCGAGCCTGCGACGGACCCGCTCCATGGCGCCTGGCAGCACCAGTCTTTGAATGGCGCGCCGTTCCGGAGCGCGCCTGGCTTCCGCGCCAGCACGGGCACGTAGTGCCATGGGTCGTAAACCGTCTGACCCCGACCGAAGCACGTCAACCGTGAGCTCGATCGGCTCGAACTGCTTCTCGAGCAGATCAAGACCGTGGAGGCCGAGCGGGACGCGCTACTGGCTGTGGCACAAACGGCCATGCCAGCGCCGGCGGCAATGTTGCTCAACATAAGAGGCGTCGGACCGGAGTTCGCCGCCGTACTTTGGTCGGAGGGGCTGTTCCGACACTTCGACAATCGACGCCAGGTCGCAGCTTATGCGGGTTTGGCACCGACACCCTGGCAGAGCGGAGCGGTTGATCGGGAACAAGGAGTGTCCAAGGCGGGCAATCCGCGACTGCGAACAACCTTGATCCAGCTCGCCTGGCTTTGGTTGCGCAATCAGCCACACTCGGCGCTCAGCATCTGGTTTCACGAGCGGGTTGAGCGCAATGGGGGGCCGCCTGCGCAAGACGATGATCGTGGCGTTGGCGCGAAAGCTACTGGTCGCGCTTTGGAAATATGCGACCGCCGGTGTGGTCATCGAAGGCGCCATGATGAAAGCCGCTTAACACACACACCAGCCGAATCCCGTCATCTTCCAGGATTTGATCAGTCCTGGCGGATCCAGGTGGACGAACCGAAGCAAGCCATGGCCTGAAACGCCGTTTTCGAGAATGGTTCTCGTCTTCCTGAGCCCTGCCCGCTGCAAGCGGGATGTTGGTGCAGCCGCTGTGAGCGGCGACCGTATGTGAGGTTGATCGTGCTCGGAAATGGGCCGCGTCATGCGAATGGGGCTTGAAAAGCGCCGCCTTCTCACGGCGCACACCGTAGGCGACCTTGGGTCGAAAGCCGTCGTCATTCAAACTGATGCACAACCGCGCCGGCGTCGGTTTG
>DATAQP010000387.1:0-2427 GCA_036264595.1 Allostellaceae bacterium | reverse complement strand
ATGCTGGCCGCCACCACCGGCATCGCCTCGATCCTGGTCTTCAGCCTCTATCTCAACAGTAGCGCCGTCGCCGCGCTCTATGTCCATCCGCAGTGGCTGGTGGCGATTGACGCCGTGCTGATCTACTGGGTCGCGCGCACGCTGCTCCTGGCACATCGCGGAGAGATGCACGACGATCCGCTCGTCTTCGCGACGACCGACCGCATCAGCCTCGTCTGCGCCGCCATCGTTCTCTTCGTGATGGCGCTGGCGAGCGTCTGATAGACCGCCAGCTCCCCGGACAGATGATGCGCGTCAGCGGCTGGGGACGGTTCCCGCAGGTCGAGACGCATTGCGTCGACATGCGCGACGTCGCCGATGCACGGGCGGCGCTCGCGGACCATGCCAGCTTGATCGCGCGCGGCAACGGGCGCTCCTATGGCGATGCCGCGCTCAACGCGAGCTGCGTTCTCTCGACAACGCGCAGCGACCGCATCCTGGCCTTCGACCCGGCATCGGGATGCGTCACGGTGGAGGCCGGGCTGCTGCTCGCCGATCTTCTCGACTTCGCCGTGCCGCGCGGCTGGTTCCCGCCGGTCATGCCGGGCACTAAGCTCGTCACCATCGGCGGCATGATCGCCGCCGACGTGCACGGCAAGAACCACCATTTCGCCGGCACCTTCTCGCGCCATGTCGAGAGTCTCCTGCTGATGATGGCGGACGGCTCGATCCGGCGCTGCCTGCCCGGGCAGGAGGATGAGCTCTTCGAGGCGACATGCGGCGGGATGGGGCTGACCGGCATCATCCTCGAAGCGACCATCCGCCTGATGCGGATCGAATCCACCTCGCTGCGCCAGGAGACGTTGCGGGCGCGGGATTTCGACGAGGCGATGGCGCTCTGCGAGGACTCGGCCGGGCACAGCTACAGCGTCGCCTGGATCGACTGCCTGGCGCGCGGCAGCGCCCTCGGGCGCGCGCTGATCTATCGCGGCGAGCATGCCGGCAAGGACGAGGCCGGGGCGACGCCGCTCGCCGTGCCAGCGCGCCAGCTCCGCCGCATGCCTTTCGACCTGCCGCAGATGGTGCTCAACCCGTGGAGCGTGCGTGCCTTCAACGAGTTCTATTATCGCCGCGCCAGGCCGGGCATCGCCCTCGTCGACTACGAGACCTTCTTCTTCCCGCTCGACGCCCTCTTGGATTGGAACCGCCTCGACGGGCGGAGCGGCTTCACCCAGCATCAATGCGTCATTCCGAAGGCGGCCAGCCGCGCCGCCATCCGCGCGCTGCTCGAGCGCGTCTCGGCCGCGGGCTACGGCTCCTTCCTCGCGGTGCTCAAGCTGTTCGGCGGCGAGGGCGACGGGCTGCTCTCCTTCCCGCGCGAAGGCTACACGCTGACGCTCGACTTCCCGCGCAACCCCGCGACGCTGGCGCTGCTGCGCGAGCTCGACGCCATCGTCGCTGATCACGGCGGCCGGCTCTATCTGGCGAAGGACGCGCGGGCGGATGCCGCCATGATGCGCAGGGGTTATTCCCGTCTCGACCGCTTCAAGCGGGTTCGCGACACCATGGATCCGCAGCGCAAATTCGCCTCGGCGCAGTCGCAGAGGCTGGATCTATGAACGCCGCCGCGGAAGCCTCGCCCGTCCTCATCGTCGGTGCCGGCTCGGATATCGGCCGCGCCATCGCCATCGCCTATGCCAAGGCGCGGCGGCCGCTTGTGCTGACCGCGCGGCAGCCCGAGCGGCTCGAGCGCGACGCCGCCGATCTCAGGCTGCGCTACGACGCCGAGGTGACGACGTTCGGCTTCGATCTGCTCGACACGGCGGCGCATCGCCTGCTGATCGAGCAGCTTGCGCCCTTCCCCGGCACGGTGATCTGCGTCGCCGGCCTGCTCGGCCGCCAGGAGGAGGCCGCCGCCGATCCCGCGCAAGCCGAGCTGATCATGCGGACGAACTATCTGGCACCCTCCCTCTTCCTCGGCGAGATCGCCAATCGGATGGCGCCGCGTGGCAGCGGCACGATCATCGGCATCAGCTCGGTGGCCGGCGACCGCGGACGGGCGACGAATTACCTCTACGGCTCGGCGAAGGCCGGCTTCACGGCCTTTTTATCGGGGCTGCGCAACCGACTGGCGACATCCGGTGTTCATGTCGTCACGATCAAGCCGGGATTCGTGAACACGCGCATGACCCAAGGGATGAAGCTGCCGCCGCTTCTCACCGCCCAGCCCGACGAGGTCGGTCGCGCCGTGCTGCAGGCCGAGACGGCGCAGCGCGACATCGTCTATGTCCGCACCATATGGTGGCCGATCATGATGATCATTTGTCTGTTGCCCGAGCGCCTCTTCAAGCGGATGAGGCTGTAGCCATGTCGCCCGCACCGCTCAGCGCCCGTACCGGAACCGCGACCGGGCACGACGTCGCGTCGCTTCACGGCGTCGCGATGGAG
>DATAQP010000329.1:0-16298 GCA_036264595.1 Allostellaceae bacterium | reverse complement strand
AATTATGGTATACATGACACCGTTCGGACGGCCTGAAGAACAGGCAATTTCAAGATCCCACCGCTCATTCGATTCCCATGTCGTCTCAATTCCAGGAGCTCTCCATGAAGGCGCTTATCTCAGCGTTTGCGTTGCTGTCGTTCGTTGCGGCCTCGACGATCCCCTACGTCGCAGCCAACGCGCAGACCGCCCAGTCGACCACCACGACCAAGAAGAAGACCGCCACCAAGAAGCCGGCCAAGAAGACCTCGACGAAGAAGTCCACTGCCAAGAAGACCTCGACCAAGAAGCCGTCGAAGAAGGTGGTCAACCAGCCCGCCTAAGCGACTCGTCGGTCGAATCGAGCCCCCGGAGCTGGCTTCGGGGGCTTTTTCGTCCCTCCGCCTGCCGCACGACGGCTGGCCGTGCTAGGCTGATGCCGGTTGAGCAAGCATTCCGGCGCGAGCGGAAAGGGACGTGATGACGGTGATGCGCGAGGGGCCGAACTCGTCGGCGGTTGGCGCGGCGCTCGAGCAGATCCGTGCGACTCACGGCCATGTGCCCGACGGCTTCCGCATCCTCGCGGACCATGCGCCCGAGGCATTTCTCGGCTACATGGGGTTGCGCGAATTCGTCTTTCGTGCGCCGCCCGAAGGACATCTCGAGATCTGGACGAAGGAGTTCATCTTCGTCCTCCTCGACATCCAAGCCGGCAATATCCGCGGCGCCCGCAATCACGTGCAAAACGCCATGCGCGCCGGGCTGACGATCGGCCAGCTCATCGAAGGGCTCGTGCAGCTCATCATGGTCGGCGGCATCACGGCGTGGAACCTGGGCGGCCGCGAGGTCCTCGAACTCGCTCTCGAGATCGAGCGCGCCGCCAAGCCGTCCAACGACTGAACGATCGCCGACCCCGACGCGTAATGCCATCTCCGGGATGACCGAGCATCGCCACTGGCGTGCTGCCTGGCCGGGCCTGTGCGCGACGTTGGTCGGGGTCGGCATCGGGCGCTTCTCCTATACGCCGCTGATCCCGTTTCTCATCGCCAGCGGTATCGTCAGCGAAAGCGAGGCGGCCTATTTGGGCGCCGCCGGCGTCCTCGGCTATCTCGTCGGTGCGTCGCTGGCGGCGCGAGTCGCGATTCGCTTCGGCATGACGGGTTCGGTGCGCGCCGCCTTCGTGCTGGCCGTACTGAGCCTGGCCGCTTGCGTGCCGCAACTCGGCTTCTGGTGGTTCCTGCCCTGGCGCGTGCTCAGCGGCATCGCCGGCGCGATCCTCATGGTCCTCGGTCCAAGCCTCATGTTGATTCGGACGGTTGCCGGCGAACGAGGCCGCGCCGGCGGGTTGATCTATACCGGAGTCGGTCTCGGCGCCGTCATCGGCAGCGTGGTCGTGGCACCGCTCGCCGCTCGCACGCCGGCCTATGCCTGGGCGGCTCTCGCCTTCGCCGCCGCCGTGGCGGCCCTCGTGTCGTGGTCCGGCTGGCAGGGTGGTCCGCCGCTGGCGCGTCGGACGCCCACCGTGGCGACGGCGCGGGGCGCCCCTGGACGCCTTGGCTTGCCGCTCCTCTGCCTCATCGGCGCCTTCGCAGCCGATGGGGCAGGCTTCGTGCCGCACACGATCTTCTGGGTCGATTTCATCACCCGCGAGCTGGCGCTCGGCGCTGCGTCGGGCGCGTTCAACTGGCTGCTCTTCGGCGTCGGCGCCATTGCCGGTCCGTTCGCCGCCGGGCTTCTCGGCGACTGGCTAGGCCTCGGCGTTGCGCTCGTCCTGGTGTTCGCAATCAAGGCTCTCGTCGTCGCCCTGCCGATCGTCACCGCGGCACCGCCGCTGCTGTGGCTCTCCTCGCTCGTCGTCGGCGCGCTTTCGCCCGGCATCGCCACGCTGATCTCGGCGCGCGTCAGCCAGATCGTCGAACCGGCGCGTCAGGCGCCGGTCTGGGCTCTGGCGACGCTGGTCTTCTCGCTGGCGCAGGCGGGCAGCGCCTATGCGATGTCCTTCGCTTTCGCGCAGAGCGGCAGCTACCGGCTGCTTTATGGCGCGGGCGGCCTCATCGAGGCGTTCGGCATGCTTTGTTGCCTCGGCGCCGCGGTGGCAAGCCGCTGGCGCCAATAACGTTGCTGGGAAGGCTGGCCGCGGCCGCGATGCCCGTGGCATCATCGCCGCTCGACCATGACGAGGCTTGGAGGTCGGAGTTCGATGCCTGCGCGTATCTGCGTCGTCGGTAGCTTCAACGCCGATCTTACGGCCAAGGTTGCGTCGTTCCCGCGTCCCGGCGAGACGGTGACGGCGTCGCGGTTCAGCGAGACCAGCGGCGGCAAGGGCAGCAACCAGGCGGTGGCGGCAGCACGTTGCGGTGCGAGGGTTTCCGTGATCGCCGCGCTCGGCGCCGATCCTGCCGGCGAGCGGGCGCTCGCGCTGTGGCGGGCCGAGGGAATCGATGCCGGTGCCGTCGCCCGCCGTGCCGGGGTGCCGACCGGCAGCGCGCTCATCCTGGTCGACGGCAAGGGCGAGAATGAGATTGTCATCGTCGCCGGCGCCAATGCCACGCTGGACCGCGCGGATGTCGAGGTCGGACGTAGCAGCATCGACGCGGCGCAGATCGTGCTCGGTCAGCTCGAAGTATCGGTTGCCGCCACGCTCGCCGCCTTCCGCATCGCCAAGGCGGGCAAGGCGATGACCATCCTCAACCCGGCGCCTGCCGATGCGACGATTCCCGAGGCGCTGTGGCGCTGCATCGATATCTTGACGCCCAACCGGTTGGAAGCCGTGCGGCTCGCCGGCAGTATCACCGATGCGCGACCCGAAGCCGTCGCTCGCGAGCTCGTCCTGCTGCATGGCTGCGCCGTGGTGATGACGCTGGGTGGCGATGGCGTGCTGGTCGCCGAGACGGCGGGGTCGCTCACCCGCATACCCGCGCCGCGCATCGCGCTGCGCGAGACGACGGGTGCCGGCGATGCCTTCAACGGCGTCTTCGCGACACGCCTTGCCGAGACCGGCGATATGGTCGAGGCGGCACGTTGGGGCGTCGTCGCCGGTGCGCTCGCCTGCACCGGCGACGGCGCCACCGCCGCGCTGCCGTTGCGCGCCGCCATCGAGTCCCGGCTTGCCGGAATCACGGCGGAGTCCGTCGGATGAAGGCGGCCGATACCCGCCCGCTCGGCCGCACCGGATTGCACGTCAGCCAGATCGGTTTCGGCGGCGCGCCGCTTGGCAATCTTTTTGCCGCGCTGAGCGAGACCGATGCCGCCAGCGCGGTCAGCAGCGCGTTCGCCGCCGGCATCCGGCTCTTCGACACCGCGCCGCTTTATGGCCATGGGCTGAGCGAGCATCGTATCGGGGCTGCGCTGCGCCACTGCAAGCGTGACGATTTCGTGCTTGCCACCAAGGTCGGCCGGCTGCTGCGGCCGGATGCGTCCGCCGCTGGCGGGCATTATCGCGACATCCTGCCCTTCGCGACGCAATTCGATTATTCCTATGACGGGGTCCTGCGCTCGATCGATGACAGCCTGCAGCGCCTTGGCCTGGCGCGGATCGATATCGTCCATATCCATGACGTCGATGTCTGGACCCACAAGAGCCAGACCGCGATGGACGAGCGCTTCGCCGAGGTGATGGGCGGCGGTTACCGCGCGCTGCGGCGTCTGCGCGAGGAGAAGGCGATCGGCGCGATCGGCGTCGGCGTCAACGAATGGCAGGCCTGCCAGCGTTTCGCCGAGGCCGGCGATTTCGACTGTTTCCTCCTCGCCGGCCGCTACACGCTGCTCGAGCAGGGGGCGCTCGACAGCTTCCTGCCGCTCTGCGTCGCTCGCAACATCGCCGTCATCATCGGCGGCCCGTTCAATACCGGTATACTGGCGACCGGTGCGAAAGCCGGCGCGACCTACAACTACCAACCGGCGTCCCCGGAAGTGATGGAGCGAGTGAGCCGCATCGAGGCAATGTGTCGCGATCACGGCGTTGCTCTTGCTAGCGCCGCGCTGCAGTTTCCGCTGCACCACCCGGCCGTCGCCTCCGTGATTCCGGGTGCGCGCAGCGCGACCGAGGTGGCAGCCAATCTCGCCACCTTCGAGACGCCCGTCCCGGCGGCGCTGTGGACCGCGCTCAAACAGGGCGGACTGCTCCGCGCCGACGCGCCGACGCCGTGAGGGGGGTGGACGAACGTGGTGCGTCCTTCGAGACGCGCTCTTCGAGCGCTCCTCAGGGTGCGGAAGATCTGGATACGCCATCAACGATGAACCTCATCCTGAGGAGGCCGCTAAGCGGCCGTCTCGAAGGACGCTAGATGCCCCTGCCACCCAAGCGCATCGACAGCCACGTCCATTTCTGGGCGCTGGCACGCGGCGATTACGGCTGGCTGACGCCGGATCTCGCGCCACTCTATCGCGATTTCGGCCGCGAGGATCTGGCGCCGCTGATCGCCGAAGCCGCAGTCGATGCGGTCATTCTCGTCCAGGCGGCGCCGAGCGAGGCGGAGACGCATTACCTTCTAGGAGAAGCAGCGCGCTACGACCGCGTGGCCGGTGTCGTCGGCTGGGTCGACATGGCGGCACGCGATGCGCCTTCGCGCATCGCCGCCCTCGCCGAGGGCAAGCGCCTCAAGGGCATAAGGCCGATGATCCACGACATTCCGGAAATCGACTGGATGTTGCGGCCCGAGCTCGGTCCTGCCTTTCGCGCCCTCATCGCCCACGATCTCGCTTTCGACGCGCTGGTTCGCCCGCCCCATCTCGCGGCGCTGCGCCGGCTGGTCGACCGCCACCCCGATCTGCGCATCGTCATCGATCACGGCGCCAAACCGGCGATCGCCGGCGGCCAGTTCGACGATTGGGCCGTCGCGATGGCGGGATTCGCCCGCGATACTCCGATCTATTGCAAACTGTCGGGGCTGGTCACCGAGAGCGGCGCCGACTGGACGGAGGATCGGCTGCGTCCCTATGTCGATCACCTCGTCGCGACGTTCTCGCCCGCCCGTTTGCTATGGGGCAGCGATTGGCCGGTGGTCACGCTCGCTGCCAGCTACGGCGCATGGTGGAGAGTGGCGAGCCGGCTGCTGGCTTCTCTCGACGAGCGCGGGCAAGCGCGCATCTTCGGCGGCAGCGCCGCCGAGTTCTATCGGTTGTGAGGGTGCCATGCTGAAAGGTCTCGACCCCTTGCTCGGTCCGGAGCTTCTCGCGATACTGCGTGCCATGGGGCATGGCGACGAGCTGGCGCTGGTCGATGCCAATTTCCCTGCTGCCGCGACGGCTCGGCGCCTCATCCGCCTCGACGGCATTGCGGCGCCGCGCGTGCTCGCTGCGGTTCTCTCTGTGTTGCCGCTCGACGATTTCGTCGACAACCCGGCGACGCGCATGGAGGTGGTCGGCGATGCCGCCGCCATTCCCGAGATCTGCACGGTATTCTCCGCGCTCGTCAACGACGCCGTTGGTCGTCCGGCGCCGCTCGCCGCCATCGAGCGCTTCGCCTTCTATCAGCGGGCGCGTGATGCCTTCGCCGTCATCGCTACCGGCGAAACCCGGCTCTACGGCAATCTGTTGCTGCGCAAGGGCGTCATTCACCCGGCTTGAGCGGCGGCGGCAGTTTGAAGCCGGTCGCCCGGACGGCGGCGACGATGGCCTTCTCCTGATCGGGGTTCCGCTCGAGCGGCGGCCGCCGGGTCAGCCACGACTCCTTGCCGCTGTAATGCGCTAGCACGGCGCGCAGGCCGGCGGTCGGCGGTGCTGCGTCGACCAGCTTGATGAGCGTCGTCGCCGTCGCCTCGATGTCTGCGCCCTCGGGTTTCGTGCGGTTGTCGTAGAGGGCGCGTAAGCCCGCCATGTTGATGTTCGGCATGCCGCTGATCGTGCCGGCGCCGCCGAGGCGGACGACCTCGCGCAGATGCGGGTCCCAGCCGGTGAAGAGGCCCCAGCCGGGAAACGCGTCGAGATATTCCTTGGTGCTGTTCCAGTCGCCCGAGCTGTCCTTGAGCCCGGCGATCGCCGTCGGATAGGTCTTGAGCAGTCGCTCGATCACCTTGACAGGAAACTTCACCCCGGAGAGTTGCGGGATATTGTAGAGATAGACGCGCAGCTTGGCGTCGCCGACGCGCTCGACGAGCTCGGCGAAGCAGCGATAGAGGCCTTCGTCGCCGAGGCCCTTGAAGAAGAAGGGCGGCAGGGTGAGGACGCCGGCGCAGCCCTGCTTGACCGCATGGCTTGTGAGCTCGATCGTGTCGGTGAGCGCGGCGCAGCCGCTCCCCGCCATTACCTTGGCGGCGGGCACGCCAGCGGCGAGTACCGCCTCGAGCGCCGCTTTGCGCTCGCCGACGGAGAACGACGTGCCCTCGCCGGTGGTGCCGAACAGCGCGACGCCGTGACAGCCACGCGCCAGCTGCCAGCGCACATGCTCGATGAGGGTTGGAAGGTCGACCGAAAGCTCGGGGCGTAGCGGCGTCAGGCAGGCCGACCAGATACCGTGAAGGCGCGAAATGTCATTCATCCCAAACGTCCCGCTGATTGACCCGGCAACAAGTTGATGACAGTTTTATAGGAAGGAAACAACCACGTGCAGGGCCGGGTCGCCTTGCACGGCGGTCACCGCCCGCAAACGGGCAACAGGTTATGGGGTAGGGAGGAAACGGGCAATGAAGAAGGGGCTCACCACCGGGCGCGGTGCGGCATCGTCGGTATCGCGCCGCACGCTGCTGCAGGCCGGGCTCGGTGTCGCCGGTCTGGCGGTGACGGGCGGAATCGCCTTGCCGCGGCCGGCGATCGCTCAGGCCGCCGGGTTCGACTGGAAGCGCTTCAAGGGCCAGCACATAGAGGTGCTAATGGCCAAGGGGCCGCGCGGCGATCTGCTGCAGAAGTACCGCAAGGAGTTCGAGGAGCTCACCGGCATCACCGTCGGCGACGAACAGGTACCCGAGCAGCAGCAGCGTCAGAAGACCGCCATCGAGTTCAACTCGGGCAATACCAGCTTCGACGTGCTCATGATCCCCTACCATGTGCAGAAGAAGATGTTCGGCAAGAACAAGTGGATGGAGGATCTCCGTCCCTATCTCGCCGATGCCAAGCTGACGGCGCCCGACTATGACGTGGGCGATTTCGCCAAGGGCGCGATCGACTACGCGACCCAAGCCGATGGCCGGCTCGATTCGATCCCCATCAATCTCGACTACTTCATTCTCTACTACAACAAAGAGATCTTCGCGCAGAAGGGCGTCGCCTATCCCAAGAATTTCGACGAGATGACGGCGGCTGCCGAGAAGCTGAACGATCCCAAGGCCGGCGTCTCCGGCTTCGTGCTGCGCGGCATCAAGAACGCCAACGTGGTCGTGTGGACCGACCTCATGCTCGGCTGGAACCGCGACCCCATCAGCAAGGACGGCGCGCTGCCCGAGGATGCCGACGCGGTCGCCGCCGCGACGCTCTACAAGAAGTTGATCACCAGTTACGGACCGCAGGGCTCGGTCCAGTTCAACTGGAACGAGTGCCAATCGCTGTTCGCCCTCGGCAAGGCGGCGATGTGGATCGACGGCATCGGCTTCGCTCTGCCGCTCGAGGACAAGGCCAAGTCCAAGATCGTCGGCAAGGTCGGCTACGGTGTCATGCCGATGGGCCCGAAGGCGAACCATTCCGCGCTGTTCGGCGACGGCATGGCGGTTTCCGCCTTCACCAAGAAGAAAGAGGCCGCCTGGCTCTATGTGCAGTGGGCGACCAACAAGACGATGCAGGCGCGCAATCTGACTGGCGGCTACGGCTCGCCGGGGCGCAACTCGTCGTTCGAGATGGCCAAGACCGCGACCGATCTCAAGGCGCCGCGCGAATGGGTGGATTGCATGAGCGGCTCGATCAAGATCGCCCGGCCCGGCCTGCCCGAGATCGTCGGCGTCACGGAGTTCCGCGATATCTACGGCATCGCGCTCACAAACATGATCCAGGGCGGCGATCCCGCCGCCGAGCTCAAGAAGGCGAGCGAACAGTTCAAGCCGATCCTCGCGAAGACCGAGGCCGGCTGATCCGCCACTAGCGGCGAGGTCGAGGATGACGACCGGCGCAACGTTCAGCGATCATGCGGAAGAAGCGGTCCCGACGGGCCACCTCGACCGCTTCACGCTCGACGGGCGCGGGCGCTACATGCTGTTCATCGTGCCGGCCCTCGCGGTGATGTTCGCCGTCATCATCTTCCCCTGGCTCTTCACCCTGTTCATGAGCGTGCATGACTGGCGGATCGGCCAAGCCAAGGCGTTTGTCGGGCTGGAGAACTATCGCAATCTGCTGCACGACGAGCGCTTTCTCGGCGCCGTCATCCGCACGCTGATCTATACCGTGCTGGCAACCGCTCTGCCGGTCGTGCTTGGCGTCCTCTCGGCGCTGGTGTTTCACCGCAACTTCCCGTTCCGCGGCGTGTTGCGCGCCGTCTTCATCATGCCGATGATGGCGACGCCGGTCGCCGTCGCGCTGGTCTGGACGATGATGTTTCATCCCCAGCTCGGCGTCCTCAACTACCTCCTCAGCCTGGTCGGAATCCCGCCCTCGCTCTGGGTCTTTGATCAGGCGACGGTGATCCCGAGCCTGGTCCTCGTCGAGACATGGCAGTGGACGCCGCTGGTCATGCTAATCGTGCTCGGCGGCTTGGCATCGCTGCCGACCGAACCCTATGAATCGGCGCTGATCGACGGCGCGACGCCCTGGCAGATGTTCCGTCGCATCACCTTTCCCCTCGTCCTCCCCTTCATCATGGTGGCGACGATCATCCGCACGATCGACGCGGTGAAATCATTCGACACGATCTTCGTGATCACGCTGGGCGGGCCGGGAACAGCGTCGGAGACGATCAACCTCTATCTCTACACCCAGGCCTTCGCCTTCTATCAGATCGGCTATGCCTCGGCGATGGTCGTCGTCTTCATGATAGTCATCATGGCGCTCTGCCTGATGCTTCTCTATCTGCGGCAGCGCGCGCAATGGAACTGAGGAGCGGTCCCGTCGGTCGGAGCGGTCTGCGCGGCCTGCTCGGCCGCATCGGCTTCTTCCTCTCGGTCGTCGTCGTCATCTCGCCGGCGATCCTCGTCTTCCTGTGGATGCTGTCGCTCGCCTTCAAGACCGATATCGACAACATCGCCTATCCACCGGTCTTCATTCCCAATCCGCCGACGCTCGACAATTTCCTCAGCGTCTTCCAGAACAGCCCCTTCGCCCTCTACACCTACAACAGCATCATCGTCACAGGCGGCGCGACGCTGCTGGCCTTGCTGGTGGGTGTGCCGGCCGGCTACGGCATCGCCAAGGCGCGCGCCCACAAGCTCGGCGTTCTCGTCCTGCTGGCGCGGCTGACGCCTGGCCTCAGCTTCCTCATTCCGCTCTACATACTGTTCCAGATGATGGGTCTCACCGGCACGCTCTGGCCGATGATCATCACCCATCTTGTCATTACCGTGCCGATCGTCGCCTGGATCATGATCGGCTTCTTCGAAACTCTGCCGCACGATCTCGAAGAGGCGGCAATGATCGATGGCTGCACGCTGTGGCAGGCCTTCTATCGTATCGCCCTGCCGCTATCGCGCCCGGGCATCGTCGTCGCCGCCATCCTCTCGATCATCTTCTCGTGGAACAACTTCATCTTCGGCGTCGTCCTCGCCGGCCGCGAGACGCGCACCCTGCCGGTTGCCGTCTACAACGTCCTCACCTTCGAGCAGCTCTCTTGGGGTCCGCTGGCGGCGGCTGCGCTCGTCGTCATGCTGCCGGTGCTCGTCCTGACGATCATCATCCAGCGCGAGATCGTATCCGGCCTCGCCGCCGGCGGCGTAAAGTAGGCTAGACTAGCGCGGGACGATTTTCGCGAAGTCGTCACCGTCTGCCGCGATATTGGCGGCGCCGTCCCCGGCGGCGCGGCGGGTAGCATTTGGCGGCAATTTCCGTCGAGGGCGTTAGCAAGCTTTGGGGTGAGACGCGCGCGGTCGACCGCGTCAGCTTTGCCACCGCCGCCGGCTCGCTGCTGATTTTACTCGGACCGTCCGGCTGCGGCAAGTCGACGACGCTGCGCCTGGTCGCCGGGCTCGAGGCGGCGGATGAGGGGCGTATCGTCATCGGCGGCCGCGACGTCACCACCCTGCCGCCGGCCGAGCGCGGCATCGCCATGGTCTTCCAATCCTACGCGCTGTTCCCGCATCTCACGGTGGCCGAGAACATCCTCTTCGGCCTGCGCGTGCGCAAAGTGCCGACGGCGGAGCGCCGCAAGCGGCTTGCCAAGACGGCGGCGCTGCTCCGTCACGAGATGCGGCGTGAGATTCGCACGCTGCAGCAACGGCTCGGCATGGCGATGATCTACGTCACGCACGACCAAAGCGAGGCAATGAGGATGGCCGACCAGGTCATACTGCTGCGCGACGGGCGGATCGAGCAGAACGCGTCGCCTGGCGAGTTCTATGTCAGGCCGGCGACGGCGTTCGCCGTGCGCTTCATCGGCACGCCGCCGATGAATCTCGTGCGCCTTGCCGACGGGCCGCACGGCGCAGTGATCGCGGGGTCGGCCGGGCCGGCGCTGCTCGGCACGCCGGGCGAGGGCTGCTGCTCGGCGTGCGGCCGGAGGACGTGGTGCTGGTCGAGCGCACCGCGGGCGATCATTTTGCAGTGCCGGCGAGCATCGCCGCGATCGAGTATCTCGGCACCGATTCGACGGTGACCTGCATGGTCGGTAGCGAGGCGATCACCATTCGCGCGCCGGGACGGGTGACGCGCCGGCCGGTGCCGCGGTCAACCTAGCCTGGCCGTACGGCGCGCTGCATCTTTTCGACGCAGCCAGCGGCCAGCGGCGCGACGATCTTCTTACCGCGCTCGTCACAAACGTGTCACGCGCCGCCGTCACCATCGGCGACTGAATCGACGACGGGGGAAAATGATCATGCGTGTGGGGAAGTATCTCGCGGTCGCGGCCGGCGCCGCGATCCTGCAGTCCGGCCTTGCCGCACGGGCGGCGGTGGAACTCAGCTTCTACTATCCGGTCGCCGTCGGCGGGCCGATCACCAAGATCATCGACGGCATGGTCGCCGATTTCGAGAAGACCAATCCCAATGCCAAGATCAAGGCGATCTATACCGGGACCTACCAGGAAAGCATCACCAAGGCGGTGACCGAGCTGAAATCGGGTGAGCCGCCGAATCTCGCCGTCCTCCTGTCGACCGACATGTTCACGCTGATCGATGAGGATGCGATCCTGCCTTGGGATCAGCTTGCGAGGAGCGCCGCCGACAAGACGTGGCTCGGCAGCTTCTATTCCGGCTTCCTGGCAAATAGAAGACAACGCCAGAGCAGCGCGCCGTCGCGCTCGACTTCGTCAAGTTCATGACCACACCCGAGCGCGCCGCCGAATGGGGCATCAAGACCGGCTATGTCGCGGTTCGACGAGGCGGCGCGTGTCGAGGGTGCCGGCCCGCTGACCGTCTTGTGGCGTGTCTATGTGCTGCTGGCCAGGCCGATCTACGTCGCCTTCGCCCTCGTCTCGGCGAGCTATCATTGGAACAACTGCCTGTGGCCGCTCATCGTCACCAATCGGTGACCACGCGGCCGCTCACCGTCGGGCTGCAGGTCTTCGCCTCGGTGGACCAGGGCGTCGACTGGTCGATCATCACCGCGGCGACCTTGATGACCTCGGCGCCGCTGCTGGTCGCCTTCCTGCTCTTCCAGCGGCAATTCGTCCAAAGCTTCATGCGTGCCGGCATCCGCTGAGCGAGGCGCGGTGACTGCGTTAATCATCGTTAACCCCTTGACGCTCACAGAAAAGACATCCCGGGATATTTTCTCGATTGCTAGGTTCCCAGTGCCATAACGTCCGAGGGACCTCGATGTCGAACGACCTGCACCGTTCCGTCTGGCTTGCCTACCGCCGCACGACCGATAGCGACGGCAGCCGGAGCGCGGTCGCCAGATTTCAGGCCGCGGTCGATGCGGTTCTGCGCAACTCCCCGGGCGTCGACGCAAGCTCGGCCTGCAAGGAGGCCGCGCGCATGGTCATGATGCCGCCGCTCGGGGCCGGTGGACGCCGTCGTGCCCGGCCGGCCGGCGCAGCGATCCTGCCGTTTCCGGCTCTTGCAATTTACCCGCGCCGCGAGGCGCGCGCGCAGGGCCGGCACTAGCCGCCGAGCCTCGGGCTCATCCCTTCCCCAGGGCTAAGGACTTCGGCAGCGAAAATGCCGAACCGGACGTGTTCTGTCCAATAACGATAGTACGCCCGGCGATCCTGAATATTGTATCGTTTCCTCATCGACTCGTCGCCGTCTTGTTGCAGGCGGACCGCAATGCCATGCTGGCGGGTCGAAAGCGGCGCAGCTTCGAACTGCGCCCTGATCCGGGAGGTCGCATGACGGACGGTGATCGAGCTCTCTCGCGGCGCGACGTGATGGCGACCGCCGCCATCGGCGTCGGCGCCGGGTTGCTGTCTGAAATCGCGCCGCGACCGGTCGCGGCACAGACCGCCGAGGCAAAGCACGGCGCATCGGCGAAGATGTGGAGCCGCGAGTACTGGGCCCATAAGGGAGATGTCTCGCTCTATATGTTTCGCAAGCGCCGCGCGGCCCCGCGCAAGGGCGAGGCACCGTTGCCGGTGCTCTTCCTCGTGCATGGCTCCTCGATCTCGTCGCGGCCAAGCTTCGATCTCACCGTACCGGGCCGCGGCGAATATTCGGTGATGAATATCTTCGCTGAATACGGTTTCGACGTCTGGACGATGGACCATGAGAATTACGGCCGCTCGTCCCGCAGCGACGGCAATTCCGACATTGCCAACGGTGTCGAGGATCTCAAGGTCGCGCTTGAGCTGGTGGCACGCGAGACCGGTCAGCAGAAGCTGCATCTCTTCGGCGAATCCTCCGGGGCGCTGCGCGCCGCCGCCTATGCCATGGTCAACCCCGAGCGGGTCGACCGGCTGGTCCTTTCGGCGTTCACCTACAAAGGGGAGGGCTCGCCGACCCTCGCAAAGCGCGCCGAAGCAGTCGACTACTACCGCACGCATAACCGCCGCCTGCGCGACCGCGACATGATCCGTAGCATCTTCACGCGGGATAAGCCCGGTACCTCGGACCCGGCGGTCGGCGAGTTCCTTGCCGACCAGGAGCTCAAATTCGGCGATCAGGTGCCGACCGGGACCTATCTCGACATGACCGCCAACCTGCCGGTCGTCGACCCGCTCAAGGTGCTGGCCCCGGTGCTTCTGCTGCGCGGCGAATATGACGGCATCGCCACGGTCGACGACCTCGTCGCGTTCTACGAGCAGCTGCCGAGCGGCGACCGCCAATTCGTCATCCTGCCGGCGACCGCCCATTCGGTCGTGCTCGGCAGCAACCGCCAGCTCTTCTGGCATGCCATGCGGGCATTCCTCACCATGCCGGCGCATAGCGAGGCGTGAGCGCGCGAAGCAGGCTTCGCCAAGCGCGCATCCGATGAAGGCGAGCCGGATAGCAGTATCGTCGTACTGGTCGATCGCGGCGACCACCGTTAGACTGGCGGCCACATGAAGTTCTTTCTGGTTGCCGGGTTGCTCCTGCTCCTTTCCGCTTGCGGGGGCGGTTCGGGGCTACCACACTCCGACTATTACGTCGTCACCTTCGCGTCGGGGCGCGCCGAATTGCCGCCCGACGGTCGTCGGGCCTTGTCCAATGCGACACGCGACGCCGATCGCGGGGTGCCGCGTGCCGTCGCCATCAAGGCCTATCTCCGCGCCGATGGCAGCGAGCGCGACCTCTGCGATCAGCGGATGAAGGTCATCGCCGACGCCCTCGTCCAGGCTGGCGTTGCGCGCAACATCATTCGCATCGTGCCGCAACCAGCGATCGACGACGCGGAGTTCGCCCGACTCGGTAATGGCGTCGTCGTCCAGATCGAGCGCGGCGAAGCGGTGACGCAGCCCCCGCCCGTCGAGACCGAAGCGGAATAGATCTCGACATCACGGAAGCGGTGCTCGCCCGGTTGGCGCTGGTGCTGTAAGCTTGTGAAATCCTCGTGCAGGCTGGAGTTTTCTGGCATGAAACCGCAATACGATCTGCTTCTCAAAGGCGGTCGGGTCATCGATCCGGCTAGTGGGCTCGACGGCGTTCGCGACCTCGCGGTGAGCCAGGGGCGGATCGCCGAGATTGCTGGCGAGATTCCCCGCGCGGCCGCCCGCGAGACGGTCGATGTCAGCGGCCGGCTGGTTCTCCCCGGGCTGATCGATACCCATGCCCATGTCTACGAATATGTCAGCGGCCGGTTCGGCCTCAACGCCGACATGGTCGGCGTGCAGTCCGCCGTCACCACGGTGATCGACCAGGGCGGGCCGAGTTGCATGACCTTTCCGGGCTTCCGCAAATTCATCGTCGAGAACGCGGCGACCAATGTCCTCGCCTTCCTCTCGGCCTATGTCGTCGGCGGCTTGGAGGGACACTATTACCCCGGGCTCTACGGGCCGGACGGCGTCGACGTCAAGGCGACGATCCAGGTTGCCGAAGCCAATCGCGACATCATCAAGGGCATCAAGGCGCATGCCGAGATCGGCGGCTACATGCGCTGGGGCAATGCGGTGATGAAGCAGGCCAAGGAGATATCGCGCGCGACGAATCTGCCGCTCTACATCCATCTCGGCCAGCTCTGGCCGCTGCCCGACGACCCCCGCCACGACTACGATGCCGACCAGATCATCGGTGACATCGTCGGCCTGCTCGATGCCGGCGACGTACTGGCGCATCCCTTCACGCGCCATCCCGGCGGCTTCGTCAACGCGGCGGGGCATCTCCATCCGATCGTGCGCGAGGCGCTCGCCAAGGGGGTGCTCATCGATGTCGGGCACGGCTCGCATTTCAGTTTCACCATGGCGCGCAAGGTCCTGGAGGCAGGGATTATTCCGTTCACGCTTGGTGCCGACATGCATGGCTACAACACCAAGGTGCCGAAGCCGGCGGGCTCGCCGGACCAGCATCCCGACGAGGAGATGCATCTCTTCGCCGGCGACACGCGCTTCAGCCTGACGCGGGCGATGAGCGAACTCCTGGCGCTCGGCCTCACGCTCGAGGACATCGTCCCGATGGTCTCCTCGCATTGCGCGATGATGCTCAAGATGGAGGGCGCGATCGGCACGCTGGCCAAGGGTGCGCCGGCCGACGTCTCGGTGATCGCCGACGAGCGCGGCCGCTGGCTGCTCGCCGATAATGAGGGCACGCAGGTCCCCGCCGAACGCATGCTGACGCCGCTCTTCTGCCTGCGCGCCGGCAGACGTTTCGACGCCGTCGCGCCGATCTTACCGCATCTCGCCGCAGCGTAATGACCAAGCCCTTCGGTGTCGGCGCTCGCGTCGCGCGCAAGGAGGACGATCGTCATCTGCGCGGGCGCGGGCAGTTCGTCGGCGACATGACGATGCCGGGCATGCGCGAGGTCGCCTTCCTGCGCAGCCCCGTTGCCCATGCCCGCATCCTCCGCATCGAAATCCCCGACGAACTGCGTGCGCGGGTCTTCGTCGCCGCCGATCTCGTCGGGGTGAAGCCGATCCGCGCCGTTTCCGGCCTGCCCGGCTTCAAGGTCTCGGAGCAACCCGTCCTGGCGACCGGCAAGGTGCGTTACGTCGGCGAGCTGATCGCCGCCTGCGTCGCGCCGACCCGCGCCGAGGCCGAGGACATGGCGGAGCAGATCGTCGTCGAGTTCGACGAGCTGCCGGTCGTGTCGGACATGCTGCGCGCGCGCGACGCCGACGCGCCGCTCGTCCACGAGCATTGGGGCGACAACGTCTATCTCGAGACCTCGGTGCGCGACGACATCGCCGCGGTCGCCGCTGTGGCGTCGGTCAAGGTCACGCGCGAGTTCCGCACTGCGCGGCAATGCATGTCGCCGCTCGAAGGCAAGGGCGTGCTGGCCTGGTGGGAGAGCCGGCGCGACCAGCTCGTCGTCACCACCTCGACGCAGCTGCCACATATCGTGCGCACCGGCCTCGCCGGATGCCTCGGCCTGGCGCAGGACAAGATTCGCATCGTCGCCCCCGATGTCGGCGGCGGCTTTGGCTTCAAGGGCATTCTCTGCGCCGAGGAGGTTTGCGTCGCCTTCCTCGCGCGGCACCTCAACCGGCCGCTGCGCTGGATCGAGGACCGCCGCGAGCAGCTGACGGCGACGGCGAATTGCCGCGAGCATCATTACCGCGTCACCGCCTATGCCGACCGCGAGGGCAAGCTGCTCGCGCTCGATGCCGAGGCGATCGTCGATGCCGGCGCCTACTCGATCTATCCCTTCTCCGCGTGCCTGGAGGCGGCGCAGGTCGCCAGCATCCTGCCCGGCCCTTATGTCCTGCCGGTCTATCAGTGCAAGACCTGGTCGGTCGCCAGCAA